>JACOVU010000087.1 GCA_016177155.1 Candidatus Omnitrophota bacterium
AAGGTCTTAAAAACTGAATAATGAAGCGTGCGGATGTGTTCCAACTTTTCATTGTAAAATTTACATCGAACGGGCGCAGCATCTTTTTTTCTGAGCCAAAGCTCGAGCTTCCCGTACGTGACAGGGGCATCGGGATGAGGTGAAAGTTCCAGTCGGTACGTATCAAACTCGCTCACTTTTTCTTCGCCCACAATTTTGCTGTCGTAATCACGGGCAAAGTAACTTAATTTGACGAAATCATCGTTCGAAAAATCGCTTCCCAGAAAATGATCTAGCATCAGGGAAGGAGGGATCAAGATGGTGCGCTCGGCCGTGGGAAGGTATTGCCAGAGGCGTGTTTTGATTCTCAAGAAGCCTTGACCTGCCGATTTGGGAGGTTCGAGTACGCGAGCGAATGTATTATCGACGCCCTTCATCCAGACGTGAATCTTATAATTTCGTTCCCAGCGCTTTGTTTTAACATTAAGTGAAACCATCATGTCATGTGATTTCCCGCGGATCGCAAGATCCATTTGCTCTAGAAGTTGGGTCGGATCGGGTGCTGCGATTAAAGGAAATTGGCTTACTAGATAAAAACTTAAGAAAACGACAACCCCACACCTTAATCCTCCCCCACTTGTTCGCCAAAAGACGGACGAATCCGTCCTCCGGCGGATGGGGGGAGGAGAGGAGGGGGGGTGAGAGTTAGTATTCGGAATCATGTGATATCAAGTTTTTGAAAGTTGTTCTGCGATTTGTAAGTCTGCCGCTTTCCGCGGTCTCAACAAATAATAGAGCTGAGTGTTCATCAATTTTAAATAGAGCCAACGTTTGATTCGCTGCAGGGGACTCTTCATTCCCATCGGATAATATTTTTTACGTACCCGTTGCGTGAGCAAATCAATTTCATAAACGTGTGGTGCGTACCTAACAGAACGCTTGCCTGTGAGAATTTTAACTGCTTCAGTTCCAGAAAGGGCTGCAACGAGCATGAGGCCGGGCACAACGCTTGAAGTGCGCTGGCCTTTGAGATCAAGGGCCTGTTTGTCCATGTAGGGAAGGCAAAGAGCGCTTGGAGCGAGACCAGGCGTGCATGTCATGCGCATTTCTTTTTCGCTCATCCCGTCTCGTAGATCAAAATAATCTTCGTATTTCATTCCTTTTGGCGAGAAGGCGAGCAACGAAGCTCCGAAACCGAGAGGGCATGAGGTGATTGCGGGGATTCCTTTCTCATAACATTTCCTGAAGAGCAGAAGTTTCGTATTTTGCGCAAAAAAATCAATGCCGTCTAAAGCAAGGTCTGCAGATTCAAGAAATGAGTCAATGCTCTTGGGATTAATTCCTTCGTTGAAGCTTTCCACTTGAGCTTCAGGATTAATGGCGAAAATCATATCACGGATGATCGGTGTTTTGGCTCGGCCTAAGGTTTCAATGGAAGCGCCAATTTGGCGGTTGATATTGGTAAGCTCGAAGGTGTCGAGGTCTGCAATTTTAAATCGGCCGACTCCCAAGCGGGCAAGGACCTGGGCTTGAAAACCTCCTGCGCCGCCGAGTCCTGCAATCGCGACACACGAACGGCGGAGTTTGGCTTGCTCTTCTGTTGTGAGCCAGCCAATGTTTCGATCGAATGCTTGTTCGTAGATAAATTCTTGAGATTTCATTCCCGAGTCGGGTTGCTATCTGACATAAGGTAACACAGGACAAGGGCTTTTGACAATTTAGAAAAACTAAATTAAAAAGCTTTCAATCGGCCTACGGAGGGAGTGGGCGCTCGGAGGTGGAGCGTAACCCATCCGAAAAAGAAGGATGAGACCGTTTCTATCGTTGATTCCAAATAGGGAATAAAATTCGCTCTTTAGTTCTTCAAGTTTCTTTTTCTGCTTCGGCGCGAGATTCTTGCCCCCTGTTAGGTTGAGATTGATGATGAAAATAGGAAGACCTTCCATCGGCTGAAGGGCGAGCCCTTTAAGCGTTATTTCATGCCAAAGTCGTTCCATCACTTCACCTCCGCGGAGGTAATCAAGCGGTTTATTTGATTTTGCGATGAGAAGACCGGTTGCTTGAGCGGAACGCATTTGAAGCTGGGCATAGAGATTGAAAAGTTTACTCATTCCGATTGCATTCAAACTTTTTAAACGCAGCCAAGAGCGAATCGTTTTGAAAAGTGGAACTCCACCCGGGCCTGTTTCAAGTGTTCGCAAATCAATTCCGTCTCTCGTTTGTTCTGTAGAACGCGAATCAAATCGAAGTGTGGTGATAAATTCGCGGTGAAGTCGTTCGATTTCAAAACGGAGCTCATCCGCTTCAGCGATCAAGCAGGTCAATTTTTTGTAAGAAGCTCCTTGGTTTAAAATCCAGAGTAGCTTGAACTCATGTTCCTGATCCACCAAACGTTCCAATTGTGCATAGAGAGCGGGACTGATATTCCGAGAAGGATCATAGAATTTGCGATTGGTCACTCTTTTTTCAAGCGCTTCGGCATGTGGATGACGCCTTTGGATCGTTTCGTTGAACTGGATCGAAACCACGTGGAGGGGATCGGCGGGTGTTGGGAGATAAGCGGGCGAGGGTTGATATCCAAATTCAGCCGCTTGAACCCGCATGTTCTCGAGGATTGCGCCAACCGAAAGATAGGGAACGAGTAATCCTTCATCGCAAAAATTTTGAATGCGATGTTGGTCTAGAAAAAGATCAACTCGGTTGTTATGGATTTTGAACAGCCAAGGTTGAAGATTGTCAGCCGAGGGGGCTAAGATGCCTTTGCTTAGGATATCGATAATGACTTGTTCTTTCATGGCTTCCTTATTATCGGCAAATTGATATGAATTTAAGAGTTAACGCCGTGTGTAAGTTTTCCCTATCATATGTCCTAGTGCGTTCTATTTTATCCTATCATGTCCTAGAATATCCTAGTGTTTCCACCTTGATTTTGTTTAATTTAGTGGAAAATTGTTCAAAAATAACAACATGACTTATCCATGTAACCTGTTTATTTATAGTACCTTATGGAATAACAGGTGTAAATTTTTTATGTGTTTATTTTTTTTGACACGAGTGCAGTTCATTTAAGCCCCTTCCAAAGATTTTAAAATTGTGCCTTCTAAAAATTCTCCTAATTTCTATTCTAGAATAGCTCTTGCCACATATTTTTTCATTTTGTCTGATTGTTGGCACAGATACTGCACTAACTAGCCCTGCGCAAGAATTCTATTTGTGTGCGCAAAAGGAGATTACACCTAAAACATGAATGACGTCAACCTTGCAGAAGAACGAAGCTTAGTCACTGAACTAAAGGAGCAAATTCGGCTTTATCTTCTCTATCGGCGTTACCAAAAGGCTCGCTCGGGAGAACTTCCTTGGGAAGAGCATGTTCTTTCGGCATTGACCAAAACCTCGTTTAAGCGCTCAGTGAAAGTCATTCAGGCACGGTTTGTTTTCACGTGGCGTCGCGCGATTAAGAGGATCTTGGATATCGTAGTTTCCTTTTTCGGCATTATGTTCAGCTTTCCCGTGATGGCTCTTACCGCAGTTGCGATCAAACTCGATTCCCGAGGGCCTGTGTTTTTCAAGCAAACCCGCATTGGAATGAGAGGAAAGATTTTTAACATGTACAAGTTCCGCACGATGATCCAGGATGCGGAGATCAAGACCGGTCCTGTGTGGGCGCAAGAGAATGACCCTCGAATTACTCGCCTCGGAAAGTTTTTAAGAAAAACTCATCTAGATGAACTCCCTCAGCTTTTTAACGTCCTCCGAGGCGAGATGAGCTTGGTTGGACCGAGGCCAGAGCGTCCTTATTTCGTTCAAGAATTTAGAAAAACCATTCCTCATTATGAGAGACGGCTTTATACCAAACCTGGCGTGACAGGACTCGCCCAGGTGAAACGTCGTTATGACGAGACGCTTGCCGATGTGAAGCGCAAAGTGCGTTATGATGTGCTTTACATCCGCAAGATGTGTCCTGTGCTGGACTTCATGGTTCTTGCGATGACCGTGAAAACAGTTTTCTTGGGAACTGGAAGATAATCGGCTTTATAGCAATATAAGGCAGCAAAAATAAAGAAATAAAAAAGGAGAAATACAATGAAGAAAGCGTTGTTAATGTTAAGTTTAGTAGTCGTGATGCTGAGTTTGGGTATGTCCCAAGCTTATGCAACACTTCCTACTGTGAACGGTACGCTCGCAGCTGGGGAGTGGGATAGTCTTGGACCCTATCCGTACTATTTGGAAGTGTTTGATCCAAATGAGGCGGATAATGCGTTCGACAATACCGATATTAGCCATGCCGTGTTGTTTCAAGAATTAACTTCAGTGAGTGGTGATGCCGATTTCACTAATGATGGCATCTATCTACTTCTTGAAGTTTATGCACCACCGCCAACGCTTGATTGGCAGTCTGTAGGAGTAGGTGGTATAGGAATTACGGGGACACCTAACATTACCATGCAGGGCGACTTGTTAGGAGATGGGTTATCGGATGGGTTCAACATTTTTGTGAGACATTTCAATTTGAATCCAGATCCATCAATCATTGCACCTGATAGAGTTGAAGTCTGCGTCGGTAGTGCTGCGTCTTGTCTTTCGCTTCCGCCAGGATCTTGGGCGGATTTAACAGCCTCAGGAGGAGCTTTTGGAAGAGGATCGGTCCTTGAGTATTATATCCCAGCAGGTACTTTTGGAACACCTCCGTCACCTCCGGGGACACCTTTCCCTTTTAGTTTCATCGGAACTCTCACATACGACAATGGAATTGGTGGTCCTAGTACGTCCGATGACGTTGTAATCGGCACATTAATTCCTGAACCGAGCACGATATTTATGGCTTTGACGGGCTTGCTTGGTTTGGTAGGTGCTGGAAGGCTTAAATTCTGGAACTAATCCAGAATTGAAAGGTTTTTATCTTTACAATGACACACAACGAATTCGTCATTGAACATTTCTCCGAGACACTCCTGAGCAGTGGAAACACTGCTCAGGGAGTCTTTTTTTCAGGTGAGAGAGATGAAAACGCTTAGTTTTTTTTGGTTTCGAATCGTTGAAATTTATCGACAAGTTTTTTCTGTGTTTAGAAAAAACCCTACGTTGATCGCACTCTTTTTATGGATCGGATTTTTTGATTTGCTCGCACTCGTCCTTCTTTTCTTAGCTCCGATGCCACCCGTTTCTTACGTTCTCGCACCCATTATTCGAACGTTTTGGAGCGATCAGTTCTTGCATTATCCAAATAATTTCGTTTTACTCCCAAAACTTTTTAGTCACGCGCACTTTTTAATTAGCACGGTGCTAGGCGTATTTGTTACGGGACTTGTCATTAAGAAAATTGACGCGGATCTGAAAGGAGAAAAGCTTTCTACGCTTTCGGCAGCGCGCCCAGTTTTGAAGTACTATTTATCGCTAGTGATTGGCTGGTTGATTTCTTATGCAATCTTTGCGTTTACGCTCAAGGGAATTTTGGCCCTCCTGCCAGGCAGTTTCTTAATTCAGATTGGAAGCGGGTTTGTTTTAGGCGTTTTGGTGCAATCGTTCGTTGTTTTTTTACTTCCCGCTATTGTTCTTTTGGAAAATGGATTTTTTAAAGCGCTTTTCGTGGGATTCCAAGTGGGGATTAAAAATCTTCCCCTCACGAGCGGCTTAATTTTTATTCCGATGGTCTTAGCGTTTCTTCTTTCTTTTGTAAAGCTCTATACGCC
>JACOVU010000013.1 GCA_016177155.1 Candidatus Omnitrophota bacterium
AAATCTCATACGATTACGCTGACCGAAACAGGAGAGGAAAAAGCGGCAAAGTTTATGGGCGTTGAAAATCTTCATGATATGACGACGGTTGAAGAACGGCACCACGTGATCGCCGCGCTGAGGGCCAAGGAGTTTTATAAGCGCGATGTGGAATATTTGATCAAAGACGGAAAAGTCATCATCGTCGATGAATTTACAGGACGCCTGATGCCCGGAAGAAGATGGTCGGATGGTTTGCATCAAGCCGTTGAAGCCAAGGAAGGCCTTACGATTGAGCGGGAAAACCAGACACTTGCCACCATTACATTTCAGAATTATTTCAGGATGTACAAAAAGCTGGCAGGGATGACGGGAACGGCAGCGACCGAGGCGGCTGAATTTGAGAAAATCTACAAGCTTGAAGTTTTAGTGATTCCAACCAATAAGCCTTGCATTCGTGGTGACCATCCCGATCGAATTTACCGCACGGAAAAAGAAAAGTTTAAAGCGGTTGCAGATGAAATTACGGAACTTCAAAAGCAGGGACGTCCCGTTCTTGTGGGTACGATTTCCATTGAGAAATCAGAACATCTAAGCCACATCCTTGAAAAACGCGGGCTTCCCCACACGGTGTTAAATGCCAAATATCATGAAAAAGAAGCTGAAATCATCACTCGCGCAGGCCAAGAGAAAGCGATTACGATTGCGACCAACATGGCGGGGCGCGGTACGGATATTGTGTTGGGCACAAGCATTGCCGAAAAAGGAGGTCTTCATGTGCTTGGTACGGAACGCCATGAAGCCCGCCGAATCGACAATCAGCTCCGCGGACGCTGCGGACGCCAAGGCGATCCTGGCTCATCGCGGTTTTATCTTTCACTTGAGGATGACCTCATGCGAATCTTTGGCTCTGACCGAATTTCAGGGCTCATGCAGCGGCTTGGCATGGAGGAAGGTCAGGAGATCGAGCATCCCCTCGTGTCACGAGCCGTGGAAACAGCCCAAAAACGTGTGGAAGCAAGAAACTTTGAAATCAGAAAACATCTTCTTGAGTATGATGATGTCATGAACCGTCAGCGCGAAATCATTTATGAAGAACGGAATCGAGTCTTGGAAAGCGCAAGTCTGACCGAACACATTCTTGAAATGATTGAAAATGTAATGGATGAACTCATTCTTCAATACATCAATCCTGAAATCCGCGAGGAAGAACGCGACGAAGAAGGTTTCAAACATGCGTTTGGCGCGAAATTTGGGATTGAGCTTAAAGAAGCTTATTTCACGAAAAATACATTTGACCAGTGGTGTGAAGATTTACTGACAAAAGTGAAAGAAGCGTACCAGAGTCGTACGGAAAAATTCGGTACAGACCGCATGCATTTTCTTGAGCGTTACGTGATGCTTCAGGTGATTGACGCTAAATGGAAGGAGCATTTACGCGCAATTGATGAACTGAGGGAAGGGATTCATCTCCGCGCCTATGGCCAACGCGATCCGCTTGTGGAGTACAAGCATGAATCCTTTGAAATGTTTGAGCAAATGACGGATTCAATTAAGGATGAGGTGGTTGAATTTCTCTTTAAAGTCCAAGCGGTTCGTGAAGAAGAGCGCGTGACGACCGCCATGAGTCCGTCGCGACAAGTGTTTTTGCATCCCGAAGTCACTTCGATCGCACAAGCTCAGCCGATGCAAGAATCAAAGGCTTTTGAATCGCCGCGTGAATCACCTGATGAAACACCGCAACCTTATCACCGCGATCAACCCAAAGTGGGTCGCAATGACCCCTGTCCCTGTGGAAGCGGCAAAAAATATAAGAAGTGCCACGGCGCTTGACTCTTCGTCATGCTTTCCGCTCTGTCTTCAGCCATTCTTTTAATTCTTTCGTTTCCTAAGTTTTCGCTTTGGCCGCTTGCCTGGGTTGCTTTTGTCCCTATTTTTTATCAGCTTGATCGACTCGAACAAAAGCGCGAAGCTTTTCTGTATTCTTACCTCTTCGGTTTTTTCTTCTTTCTCGTAACGTGGGAATGGTTAAGACACGTGACTTATTTCGGTTGGATCGTACTGGTTGTGCTGTACGCTTTTTATTTCGGAATGTTTGGCATCGTCAGTCATTGGTTTTTAAAGCGTAGACATTTTTTCCTTTCTCTTTTTGTGCTTCCCTCGGCTTGGACCGCACTGGAATGGATTCGGACGGAAATTCCAGATTGGGGCTTCGGTTTTAATTCACTGAGTTATAGCCAAGCATCGGTTTTACCTGTGGCAGGAATGGCCGCTTTTGTCGGGGCTTATGGTGTTTCTTGGCTCATCATGTTTGTGAACGTGACTTTTTTTCTTCTTATTCATTTTTTTAGAACCCATCGCAAAGTGGATCTTCTTGATTTAACGTTCGCCTTTGTTTTTTTAGCCTTAGTTTTTGGTTCTCATTTGAATTATCAAACTAGTTTAAAAGAATCTCGCGATGCCGAATCCGTTCGAATCGCTGTGATCCAAGGCAATATTCCTCAAGAGGAGAAATGGGATCAAAACCTCAAGTCCAAAATTTTAGAGATTCATGAAAAACTCAGCCGATTGGTTACCTATGATGAAAAACCCAATTTGATTATTTGGCCTGAAGCTGCGTTTCCTGGTTTTTTGAATCTAGACCCATTACAAGAACGCGTTTTCAAGCTCGAACGCGAACTTAAGATTCCCCTCTTGATCGGAGCACCTTACCTCGGCCGTTCCAGCGAAGGGAAGGCAATTGCTTATAACAGCGCCTATCTCCTAGCAAAAAGGGATTCCATGGAACATCGTTATGATAAGGTTCGGCTTGTGGCGTTTGGTGAATATGTGCCATGGCGGTGGTTCTTCGGACCGCTTGGGCTTGAACGTTTTGCCTATTCGCTAGGCGTGAGTGATTTTTATCCGGGGAAAGACGTTCACGTATTTACTATGGATCGCCAGCATCAATTTTCTGCACTCATTTGTTTTGAAGACACATTTCCATTTCTAGCACGCCGCTCTGTAGAAAAGGGGGCCGAGTTTCTTGTGGTGATGACCAACGACGCTTGGTTCGGAAAGAGTGCAGCCCCTTACCAACATTTGGACGCTTCCATTTTTCGTGCGATTGAAAATGGAATACCCCTGGTTCGCGCAGCGAATACAGGTGTTTCCGCCTTTATCAGTAGTCAGGGAGAAGTTCTCGATCGGGTAAAAGATCAAGCAGGCCATGACACTTTTATTGCAGGCGTGCTTACGCGATCCATCAAATTTGGCCGACAAAAAACTGTGTACCAGTCCTATGGATATCAATTTCCTCTTTGCTCCCTTGCTTTGACACTCGTGGGTTTTGGTTTTGCTCTTGTGAGTCGCCGTATTCGTTAAAGTCGATTCCAAATCTAACTTATTTAATGATAATGGCTTAGGAAAAGCCGTTTCGTTTTGACACCTTTGGAGTACTGTACTATAATGTCTCATTTTGAAGGTAAGCATAAATTTAGTTCCTCGAGCAAAGTCATAACTTATTTAAAATAAGGAACTTACATGGAAGTTACTTCTGAAGTTTTGAAAGAACGGCTTGATAAAATTAAGGAACTTAAGGCTAGAGGCGTCCTTCTTTATCGAGATGAATTTACACCCACCCACACCATTCTCGAACTTCTCGAACCTTTTCAAGAAGGGCGGTCAGTCACAGTTTCTGGCCGTCTGATGACTCGCCGCATTCACGGAAAAAGTGCGTTTGCAGATTTGAAAGATCACAGCGGAAAAATCCAGATTTACGCCAAGTTCGACGTTTTAGGCGAGGCTGATTTCAAGTTATTCGAGTTGCTTGATTTAGGAGACATTTTAGGAATTGAAGGTACGCTCTTTACCACTCACAAGGGCGAAAAGACAGTTAAGATTGAACGGTTCACACTTCTTTCCAAAATCGTTCGCATCCTTCCTGAAAAATGGCACGGTTTAAAAGATGTCGAAGCTCGTTATCGTCAACGCTATCTGGATCTTATTATGAACGATGAAGCAAAAGAGGTGTTTCAAAAACGGAGCAGAATCATTCAATTAATCCGAAAGTTTCTCGATGAGCGTCATTTTATGGAAGTAGAAACGCCTATGATGCAGCCGATTCCCGGCGGAGCGCGAGCCAAACCGTTTATGACTCATCATGAAGCGCTTCATGCCGATCTTTATTTGCGCGTTGCACCAGAACTTTATCTCAAAAGACTTTTGGTGGGCGGTTTCCCCAAGGTATATGAGATCAATCGGAATTTCCGGAATGAAGGAATTTCTACCAAACACAATCCCGAATTTACCATGCTCGAACTTTATGAAGCCTATGCAGACTATCAGAAGATGATGAATCTGACCGAAGAGCTCATTGTCAGTTTGGTACAGAATCTGTATCAAAAAGAGGCAGTTTCTTTTGGTGAGGAGACCGTCGATTTTAAACGGCCCTGGAAGCGGATCTCCTTTTACGGCGCTTTAAAGGAGAAAAGCAGCCAGGATTGGCGTAAGGGGAATATTAAGGTGATCGCGAAGAAAGTTGGCATACCCCTTGATCAGTATACAGAGGAGGTGGACATTCTGAATGAGGCCTTTGACCGTTTTGTACAGCCCGATCTTGTGAATCCAACTTTCGTGGTGGATTATCCAGCGCTGACGACACCGCTTGCAAAACGTAAAGCTCGAGATTCGGATTTGGTGAACCGTTTTGAGCTGTTCATTGGGCGCATGGAGGTGGCCAATGCTTTTTCAGAGCTCAACGATCCTTTTGAACAGCGCGAACGTCTCGCAAAACAAAAAGAAGTGATTGGGACGGAGAGGATGATCGATGAAGATTTCTTAACGGCGCTTGAGTATGCAATGCCACCAGCGGGCGGACTCGGGATCGGCATTGACCGATTGATCATGCTTTTGACCAATTCCATTTCGATACGAGATGTCATTTTATTTCCACAACTTAGGCCGGAGAAGCTGTGATCCCCCACCACTTTTCGGGGGATTTTGGGTATTTAGTTTGGTTATCGGGTTTAGTTTTATGGTGGCGAACACCGTAGATTTGGAAAGTGGTGGGGGATGAAATTCGAATATTTTATTGCAACCAAATATTTGTTGAAGGGGAGGCGGCATGGATTTGTGTCGCTGATTGCCGCTATTTCTGTGATTGGGATCGCCGTTGGCGTGATGGCGCTCATTGTGGTGCTCGCGGTCATGAGCGGTTTTGACCGGGAGCTTAAAACGAAAATTGTGGGGGTTCAACCGCATATTGTGATCGAAGGAATCGGAGGGATTCAAAATGCTGAAGAAGTTCAAAAGATTATTGAATCGCTTCAAATTTCGGAGATTCGTTCGATCGCCCCTTTTGTACAGGGGCAGGGCATTATCCGCTCTCCACAAACTGCGGTTGGAGTGGTGATTAAAGGCATTGATCCTCAGCGTGAGCCGCTTGATCTGTTTAAAAAACATTTGAAATTTGGTTCTCTTGAGTTTGACGATTTGATTCTCCCTCCAACGGAAGAACGAAAGAGCCCGCTGGCGCTTGGTCGGATCATTTTAGGAGAAGAGTTGGCCCATCGGCTTCGGGTTTCGGTGGGGGATGTTGTGACCATCATTTCTCCTTCCATGGATGAAGATATCAAACGGGCCATTAAGCGTGCGAAAAGCATGTCTTTCGTTATTTCCGGCGTGTTTCGTCTTGGGATGAACGATTTTGACACCGGGCTCGTTTTGGTTCATGAAAAAGAAGGCAGGGAACTTTACCAATTAGGCAACCGCGTTACGGGGATGAGTATTCGCTTGAGCCATGTGGATTTGGCAGATCAAGTGAAGGCCATGATTCAAGGGCGTTTTGGGACGGGTTATGTCGTTCGAAGTTGGATCGATCTCAATCGAACATTTTTTAGGGCGCTCCAGGTTGAAAAAACGGTAATGACCATCCTTCTTTCGCTCATCATTTTGGTTGCAGCTTTCAATATTATTTCTACCTTGATTATGGGTGTGATGGAGAAAACGAAAGATATTGGCATCTTACGTGCTCTGGGAGCAACGCGCGGTGCAGTTCGACGAATTTTCCTTTTGCAGGGATTTGTGGTGGGATTTGTAGGGATTTTGTTGGGTGCATTGGCAGGGCTTGCTTTGGCGTACAACCTGAATCCAGTTTCAGATTTTTTAGATCGGACGTTTGGAATCCAAGTTTTTCCGAGCGATATTTATTACTTTGATCGAATTCCAGCAGAAGTCAACGGTCACGACGTGATTTTGGTCGTTGTTTTTGCACTTTTGATGTCGCTTTTGGCGGGGGTTTACCCTGCGCATTATGCGGCGAAGCTAGATCCCGTTCAGGCGTTGCGGTACGAGTGATTGATGCTGAAGGCCGTTGAACTACATAAGGAATTCGAAGGGCCTCGGGGAAAACTTCACATTCTTCGGGGGGTCAGTTTGGAACTCAAAAGAGGAGATTTGGCGTTCATCATTGGGCGGTCGGGAGCGGGAAAGTCGACTTTACTTCACTTGTTAGGAGGGTTGGACCATCCCTCTCGAGGAAATGTGGAGTTTGAAGGAGAAGATTTAAGTGTTTTGAATGAAGAATCCCTTGCGGAATACCGAAATAAGAAAGTCGGGCTCGTTTTTCAGTTTTACCACCTTTTGCCTGAGTTTACGGTTAAGGAAAACGTGGAACTTCCGAGTTTGATTGCAGGCAAATCGCGCGAAAAACGTTCAGAAGAACTTCTAAAACGCGTGGGACTTTGGGACAGACGCGATCATCTTCCGAGCGAGCTTTCTGGAGGGGAGCACCAGCGTGTGGCCATTGCACGGGCCTTGGTGAACGAACCAGAACTTGTTTTTTGTGATGAGCCAACGGGAAATTTGGACGAAGAAACGGCAGAATCGGTTCACGAGCTTATTTTTAAACTGAATGAAGAAGGACAAACTTTTTGTATTGTGACTCATGAAGAAGATTTCGCCCAAAGAGGGAATAAAATTTTTCGATTACATGAAGGTATTGTTCACGAAGTAACAAAATAATTCATAAGGAGTCAAACCATGGCGATTCATAAAGGCAGTTCACATAAATCGAAAAGAGGACTTGAAACAACATCCTCTGAGTTGCTTGTTTGTTTGAATGGTGAGTTTGTGCCGAAGAGCGAAGCCAAAATTTCCATCTTTGATCACGGCCTTTTATATGGGGACGGTGTGTTTGAAGGCATCCGCTCTTACAATGGCCTTGTTTTTAAATTGAAAGAGCACTTGATTCGGCTGAAAGAATCTGCTCACACGATTATGCTTAAGCTTCCGATGAGTCTCGATCAGATGGAAGAGACCATTATCGAGACCTTGAAGCGGAATCGGCTTCGAGACGCTTATGTTCGCGTGGTGGTGACGCGCGGAGAAGGCGATCTTGGACTTGATCCCGACAACTGCAAATCGCCAAACTTTTTCGTGATTACGGATAAGATCGTTTTGTATCCGGAATCTTTTTACCGAAACGGCATGGAGATTATTACCGTTCCAACGGTTCGAAATCTACCCGAAGCGATTAACCCAGCGCTGAAGACGCTAAACTACCTCAATAACATTTTGGCCAAGATTGAGGCGAAGAATTCGAATTACAAAGAGGCGCTCATGCTCAATCATCAGGGTTATGTGGCGGAATGTACGGGTGATAACGTGTTCATTGTGAAGAATAGTATTGTGCAAACGCCCCCCACGTACTTGGGTGCTCTTCGTGGCATTACTCGCCAGGCCATTATGGACGTTGCGCTTCGGAATGACATTCCGTGCCAAGAGAGAATTTTAACCCGTCATGACCTGTACAATGCAGATGAGTGTTTCCTCACCGGCACTGCCGCTGAGGTGATTCCGGTTGTGAGGATTGACGGCAGGCAAATTGGAACGGGAAAGCCTGGGAAAACCACGCGGAAACTGATGAGTGCTTTTCATGACCTGACACGCAAGGACGGTGTCAGGTACACTTTATAGCAGGGGAAGAATAAAGAGCGGAGTCGCTCGTGGTATGCAACGTTTGTGGGCAAAATGAAGCAACGATCCATCTGACTGAGATTTTGAACAATCAGATGGTCGAAATTCATCTGTGCGAAACCTGTGCGGAACAAAAGGGGACTGAGTTTAAAGCCCATTTTGATTTCAACAAGCTATTAGCAAGTCTTGGGGAATTTGGTGAGGAATTTAAGGCCGAACAGGTCAGTAAAATCGTTTGTAAGCAGTGCGGTATGAGTTATGAGGAGTTTGGGCGCACAGGTCGGTTAGGTTGCTCCAATTGTTATCAGGCCTTTGAAAAGCTCCTGATGCCGTTGATTAAGCGCGTCCAACGCGATGTGAGACATCAAGGCAAAGCTCCTCAGAAAGCGCCGGCGGATACGAAGCAAACGCTTGAGTTAAGAGATCTTCAAGAGCGGCTTAAGAAAAGTATTCAAAGCGAAACTTTTGAAGAGGCTGCCAAGATTCGGGATCGGATTCAAGAATTAGAAAGTAAACTGAAGAAAGAAAGCAAAAAACCAAAGTCATAAGCCATGAGTCAACTCAATCCCATGAATCATTTGTTAAGTTCCACCTGTGAGTGGCTTCGGGGTACAGGACCCGAAAGCGACATCGTCATCAGTTCCCGCATTCGGCTGGCTCGAAATTTGAATGGGTATCTTTTTTCAGAAAAGTTGGATTCATCGGATGCAGAACATCTGATTGATGAAGTAGAAGGTGCGGTGAAAATCAATCCCCTTCTCAAAGATTCGTTCTTTTTCGAATATAAGAGCCTGAAAGATCAAGATCGCCAGTTTCTCTTGGAACGTCACTTAATTAGCCGAGAACATGCAGCTGAAAAAGGAGAGAAGGCGCTTGTCGTTACTAAAAATGAAGTGGTGAGCATCATGATTCTTGAGGAAGATCATTTGAGGAGTCAGGTGTTTCAATCAGGATTAAATTTAGTTGAAGCATGGCGGCTCATGGACCAGATTGACACGACCCTTGAAACCAAACTGGTTTATTCCTTTCACTCCAATCTGGGTTATTTGACTGCTTGTCCGACTAATGTGGGCACAGGGCTCAGAGCTTCCTGCATGCTTCATCTTCCGGGACTGACGATGACGAAACAAGTGAGCAAAGTGCTGCAAGCGCTTTCAAAACTGAATTTGGCAGTTCGGGGTTTTTTTGGCGAAGGGACTCAAGCCAGTGGAAATTTTTTCCAATTTTCCAATCAGATGACGTTGGGACAGCAGGAAAGTGACATTGTGGATAGTTTGGAGCGCGTGATGCGTCAAGTGGTAGAACATGAAAAAGAAGCAAGGAATTATCTGCTTGAGAAAAGGCGCGCGAAGTTGGAAGATCAAATTTGGCGTGCGGTTGGCACATTGAAATCAGCACGGCTGATGTCGAGCGCCGAAGCGCTTGGTTTCCTTTCGCTTATGCGACTTGGAATTGATTTGGGTTTCGTTCAAAATTTAAGCAAGGCAAATTTAAATGCACTGTTTTTGTTCACACAACCCGCTCATCTTCAAAAGTTGAGCGGCGAAGAACTCAATTCATCGGAACGTGACCAGAAACGGGCCGAGCTTTTAAGAACGCGTCTTAAGGGCGTTGAACTGGCTTAATTTTAGAGAGGGGTGAATTATGTTTGACCGTTTTACCGAGAGAGCACGAAAAGTCATTATTCTAGCCAAGGAGGAAGCGAAACGCTTCAACCATGATTATATCGGAACCGAACACATTCTTCTGGGTTTGATTAAGGAAGGTGAAAGTGTGGCCGCTGCGGTACTTCAAAATTTGGGGCTTTCGCTTGATACAATTCGCCTCGAAGTTGAAAAGCTCGTCCAATTTGGTCCGAGCACGATTGTCTCAGGTGATATTCCATTTACCCCAAAAGCCAAAAAGGTGATCGAGCTTGCCATGGATGAAGCACGCCGCTTGGGACATAACTATATTGGGACGGAACATCTTCTCTTGGGACTCATCAAAGAAGGAGAAGGGGTCGCAAGCCATGTTTTAATGAATGTCGGGCTGGACCTCAACAAAGTGCGCTCTGAAGTCATTAAACTTTTGGGGTCTTCCGCTCCAAGTCAAGGCGGCGGTCCGGGAGGATCGCAGGGCGGTGGTGCGACCGTAAAAGGGGGTAAGACCAAAACCCCAGCGCTCGATGCATTCGGACGAGATCTTTCGACGATGGCTCGGTCCGGAAAATTGGATACGGTGGTTGGCCGAGCGGATGAAATTGAGCGCGTGATTCAAATTTTAGCGCGCCGCACAAAAAATAATCCCGTTCTTTTGGGAGAAGCAGGAGTCGGTAAAACGGCCATTGTGGAAGGACTTGCCCAGCGGATTGTTTCGGGGGATGTGCCAGAAGCTCTGATCGACAAACGGATTGTCGTGCTGGATCTTGCGCTCATGGTGGCGGGAACTAAATATCGCGGCCAATTTGAAGAACGCATTAAAGGGGTTATGGATGAAATCAGACGTGCTGAAAATGTGATTATTTTCATTGATGAGCTCCATACCTTAGTAGGAGCAGGCGGTGCGGAAGGGGCGATCGACGCCTCCAATATTTTGAAGCCCGCGCTTTCTCGTGGTGAAATTCAGTGCATTGGCGCGACCACACTAGATGAATATCGAAAATACATCGAAAAAGATGCCGCGCTTGCGCGTCGGTTTCAAACCATCAATGTCGATCCCCCGACGGTGGACGAAACCATTGCCATTCTGAAAGGCCTACGTGATCGTTATGAAGCACATCATCGAGTAAAGATTAAGGACGAGGCTTTGGAAGCAGCGGCAAAACTTTCGGATCGTTACATTACGGGCCGCTTTTTGCCGGACAAGGCGATTGATCTGATTGATGAAGCCGGATCAAGAGCACGACTTTCCGTCACGCGGCTTCCGAAGGATCTTAAGACGCTTGAAGCCAAGATTGAGGAATTCAAAATGGAGAAAGAGGCTGCCATCAAAGGACAGGATTTTGAACGAGCGGCAAAACTTCGAGACGAAGAACGAAAAACCAAAGAAGAACTCGCACGGATTAAGAAGAGTTGGAAGGAATCGAAGTCTGAAGTTGAAGTGGAAGTGGGTGAGGAGGATATCGCGATTATTGTTTCCAAATGGACAGGCGTTCCGCTCCAAAGGCTAGAAGAAAAGGAGCAGACACGTCTCCTTCGCATGGAAGAGGAAGTCCACAAGCGGGTGATCGGTCAAGATGAGGCGATCAAAGCAATTGCGCATGCCGTTCGGCGTTCGCGTTCGGGTCTCAGAAACCCAAGGCGTCCCATCGGAAACTTTATTTTTATGGGTCCGACGGGCGTCGGAAAAACACTTCTAGCCAGAGGGCTTGCCGAATTCCTGTTTGGCAACCAGGACGCGATGGTTCAAATTGATATGTCGGAATACGGAGAGAAATTCAATGTGTCTCGCCTCGTCGGCGCGCCTCCAGGCTACGTGGGTTATGAAGAAGGAGGTCAACTGACCGAGAAGGTGAGAAGGCGTCCTTACTCCGTCATTCTTCTGGATGAGGTCGAGAAAGCGCATCCGGATGTTTTCAATATTTTACTTCAAGTGATGGAAGACGGACGCCTCACCGATTCATTCGGACGTCGCGTCGATTTCCGAAATACGGTGCTCATCATGACCTCCAACATTGGGGCTGAGATGGGGAAGCGTCAGGGAGATTTAGGATTCAAGCCGAAGGATCTAGATGAAAGCTACACGGCCATGAAGGAAAAATTTTTGGAAGAGGCGAAAAAGGTTTTTCGTCCTGAATTTTTGAATCGCGTAGACGACATCATTGTGTTCCATCAGCTCACACGCGAAGACCTTGAGCAGATTGTACAAATTGAGCTTACCGAAGTGATGGAACGGATGAAAGACAAAAAAATGGAGCTCATTTTGAGTTCCGAGGTGGTTAAGTTTCTGATTGATAAGGGGTATGACCCTACCTTTGGAGCTCGTCCGCTGAAGCGTACCATCCAGAAGTATATTGAGAACGTGTTGGCCGAAGAAATCTTAAGCGGAAAGTTTCAGGAAGGTGATCAAGTGAAAGCGATCTTGAAGGGAGAAAACATCACTTTTGAGAAAGCTTCCTAAGCGCTTTTTAACGCTGCGTTGGTGTTATGGTT
>JACOVU010000093.1 GCA_016177155.1 Candidatus Omnitrophota bacterium
CCGCAGCTCGGACATCGAAGCCAACCGCTTCGATGCCGAAGCAGTGCCAAGCGGGTCAGCTTGGCGGACTTCGGAGCGGGGGATTTCAGTCAGGGTCAAAGAACCATCCTCTGCAACATCTAAATAAAACGACCTTTCTAAATAAATAGTGGTTGGGACTTGACTGTCATTGACATGCACAAAGAAACGATTTCCTTCGACAAGATAGAGCTGATCAATTGTGGGTGCGCCGTGTGGTTCCGGACCTGGCCAAATGCCGATCAGTAGGTCATCTCTAGTTCCACTGATGGTTAACGGAATACTTGAAAGCCGGTTAAGCGCATGAGCGACCACAAAGAAACTCCCGTCGCCTGTCACCGCTGATGCCAATAGAATAGAACCCAAAACGTAATAAGCACCTTGATTCGTAACGGGATTGTAAACATAAATAGATGCGTTGCCTCGTCCGTATACATTATAAATTTCGATTAACCCCTCAGGGGTAATGACATAACGATCTCCAGTTTGAGAGGATTGTTGGGCATAAAAGTTTTGAGAAAAGGGTTTGTCAGTAACTACGCCTGTTGTTAAATCGAGAACGCGTGTCACCCCATCCTCTCCAATCTGATAGACTAGGTCTGAAAAATTCGGCACAGGCGTCCACAAACCTTTTTTGACGGCTTCGGCCACCTGAATCAAGGTGAAAGGAGATTGGAGATCAAGCATGAAGTGTGGGCGGCGGCCCTTTATCATGACGGAAACGACACCTTCCTTGTGAACACGAATAACAGAAAGTCGTTTCCCTTCTGCATCGCGATGGACAATAAAACGAAGCGAGCTATCCTTTCGGTAATGCAATCTACTAAAGGATAAATTGCCTCCAAGATCAAACGTTTCTACCTGCCTAACTTGATCTTTGATAATCGTTAAGATTTGATTGAATCCTTCCGCAAGGTTTACGGTTACTTCCGAGCCAACGACAGCTCCTTTTTTATTTACGATTGGTTGGATATCAGTAACAGTAGCTTTTTCAGGCAAGCTCCCACCATAGAAATCAAGAACTGGTGCTGGTTCAACAATTGAAAATGCCACCGTAGCGGTTTGGACGTCCCCATTGAATGATTGCGCAACGACCGTCAACTGGTATTCACCTGCTTGAAAGATTGTCCGGACAAAACTCACGATCGGATGACCTCCTGGAATCTGAGGAAGAGGAATTTCTCCTGCCGGACCAATCAAATGAAATGATGAGACATAATAACCGGAAAGATTTGAAACATCTACCAGTAGTTCAACCGTTTCACCTGCTTGATATTGGTCTTGTATGCCCTTGATAATGATACCGTTTTCATAGATGACACTGCTCTGGACCGTAAACGTGAGTGTAATGGCTTTAGTACCGCCATCATAAGACTGAGCGACGAAAGTTAACTGATATTCTCCGCGGGGAGCATCTTGAGGAATCCCCCAGCCAAAACTATAACTGTCATGGCCTCCCGGAATCTGAGGAAGAAGAATTGATCCAGCTGGGCCAATGAGCTGAGCTGATGAGACGTAATAACCTGTACCCACATGTACTCCAAGTCCAATCCCTTCACCTGCTTGATAAGTGTTCTTTAATCCTGTGACGGTGATGCCGTTTTCGAAGACAACATTGCTTTGGACTGTAAACGTAAGCACAATGGATTTATTAGGTGCAATGCTGCTATTCCAAGACTGGGCGATAATGGTTAATTGATATTCACCTCTAGGAGCATTTTCAGAAATCGGAATACCGAAACTATAGCTGGAGCGGCCTCCTGGAATCTGAGGAAGAGGAATTTCTCCCGACGGACCAATCAAATGAAATGAGGAGACATAGTAACCGGAAAGATTTGAAACATCCGCCAAAAGCGAGATCGTTTCACCTGCTTGATATTGGTCTTTGAATCCTGTGATGATGAAACCGTTCTCAGCAATGACGTTGCTTTGGACTACTGTCTCAGACGGAGAAGAAGAGACCTGAACAATTCCTTGAGTAGAAGGAACTGCTTCCTGCGCTGCCATTTTTTGTGGCGCTATAACCCCAATGATTGCGGCTAATAACGCAACATTGATCTTAACCAAGGACTGCTGATTATAAATCTCATGAATCTCACGTGCAATCGGCTTGGGTTCTTCATCAGTGCGCTGCTGGGGTACCCCTACACCGGTCTCAGTTTGCGTCTTAACAACACCAAGCTCACGGCGGCTAGGTAACTCCTTCCTCAAAAGCTTCAAGACTGATTCATCGCCAATAAATTTAGCCCAGTCCTCTGGGGTAGTAGGAATTTGGACCTGGTCGAGAGGTAGCTTTTGTACTTTTTTCAGTCGCTTTTCCAAAAGCTGCAAGGTGTCATAGTATCGGTAACGGCCAGCAACCAATTTGAAAACTGCAACTAAAACAATCCATTGCTGATATCTGTCAATATCTCGAATTATTTCGTCTACATGTTTAGAGTTAACCCACTTGAAAGCTACCTCAAGTTCATGGATAAATTGACCTGTGCTTGTCCGCACCTCAGAGCGGGGAGCGGTTTGGAAAATGAGTTCGCCTCGTTTGTTATATTTTTCTACGAGATATCCGTAAAAAATGTGCGTGTTACCTTCCGAATCACGACCCACGAATATTCTTTTTGAGGGAGGTGCGGGCTTAGGTGTTCCCTTGACCCACTCAACCACATTTTCATAAACGGCTCTCAACTGACCCTTAACCACAAGGTTGGCAACTTTCTGAGTTGATCCACGATTGGATGCAATTTGAAACATGCTCTTGCCTTTTGCAAATGTCTCAACCTCTTGTGCGAGCCCCATCTTGATCACACCGGGCTGTGCGCCGTCCTCCTGGCGTGCCACTGCAAGGAGCGAGCGAAGGTTCGTAAGATCTACCCCTTGTGCCTCAATTGCCTCGCGCGGCAACTCGACTCCACCGATTCCAGTAGGTCTCACGCCAAAAACGCGATAGACGCCCCTATGGGTCTCTCCCGCATAGACCTCTTGACTGATCACCTCGATCTGAAGTACCGATCCGCCGGTGTAATTTAAACTGAACGAAAGATTTTCTTCTTCGGGATTGATGGGCGGATGCGGCGCAAACTCCCAGTAATAAGGCCCTCCGCCTGCGAATCCAAACCCAGAGGCTAAGGTAGGATTGACGGTAACGGTCACGATGCCGGTTTCCTGATCCAGGGTTGTCGTACTTTCTTCCTGCGAACCGAGGGAAACGAGATTGACGAATTGGGGCGTTGCAAAAAGGCCAAGCGTGCTTGACACACTGGAAGCGTAATCG
>JACOVU010000091.1 GCA_016177155.1 Candidatus Omnitrophota bacterium
CAAAAAAGGGGACAGACTATAGTCTGTCCCCTTTTTTTCTTGTTTTATAGGATGACGTTGGCTAGCGTAACGAATAAGCCGTGCTCCTTTCTTTTACCTTCTTCAATAAATTCGAGTCCTGCTTCGAAGAGTCTCGTATCCAAATCCAAATGTCTCCAACGTACTTCAGCCAGAATTCGGTTGTCTGAAATTTTGAGAAGATGGTCGGTTTTGATGTGTTTTGCAAATAAGTTGAGGTCGGCCTCAAGAAGGACCACCGCTTTTCTCGAAAGCGGCTGGAGCGAAGTAATTTTAAGACCTCTCTCGCTTACGTTTTTGCACTTTCCGAGATGAAAGGTTTTGGGGAGTTTTTCGCCCAGTTCTACGAAACGGATACGCCAGGCGCAGGGGAATCGAACGTCGCGGCGGCGTTCGGCGTTCCCAAAGCATTCCCGCTTAGAACCCGATTTGGTTTTGGGAAATGAAGTTTTTCCGCTGCGGAGTAAGTCCATTTTCATCACCTAATGTATCGTCCGTTTGCTCAAAATATATGAGGGGTCAAAATTTCCGACCCCTCACCCTAAGCGAAGCCCATGGAATGGGCGAAGCCGAAGGGTTTCCTTAATGGTAATCCTTCGACTCGCTGCGCTCGCTCAGGATGAGGCATCGGGAACGCCTTGTAAAAACTCCCCGATGCCTCGAATATATAGCCAAAATCAAACCTGCCGATAATTGGGCAAGAGGAGGAACACATGAAAAAAGCAAAAGCGGTTTGTTTGATCGCAGTTTTAATGCTGGTTCTAACCCGTTTTTCCTACGCCGAGGAAATCACTTCAGATTCTCCTTCATGCGGTGTCTGCCAGGGTGCGGAATCCCAAAATTTTGGGAAAAGTGCTCCAGGCAAAATTGGGCGGGGACTAGTGAACACAGGACTTGGTTGGACCAATCTCCTGGCTCAGCCGATTCAGGCGGGATCAAGCGGAGGGAATGTATTTACGGGAATCGGAAAAGGTCTTTGGATGACTGTTGTGCGAACTCTTCAAGGAGTGACAGAGTTCGGCCTTTTCTGGCTTCCACCAGGTCCTGAAGAATCGCTCAAGTATTGCGCTCTTGGTGATTTGGGAATAACCGGACGCTAGAGTTCCAATATTTTCGGGAATTTGGTTAGGTTCTTACACCCTGTTTTGGTCACCAGGACCATGTCTTCAATTCTGATGCCGCCGGCATCGAGATAGTAAAGACCTGGCTCAACCGTTACGACTTGGCCTGCGCGAAGAATGTCGCGGCCACGGGAAATCCGGGGCGGTTCGTGAATATCGAGCCCAACGCCGTGTCCTGTTCCGTGGAAAAATCCTTGCATGCGACCGCCGATTTCACCGGTTTTGAATCCGAGCCGCTCGAAATGGCGGAAAATCGCCTCGTGAATTTTGCCTCCGTCCGCTCCATCTCGGATTCTTGAGAATGCAATTTCTTGTCCTTCGCGCACTGCCCGATGCATTCGTTTGAGTTTATCCGATGCTTTTCCGCGGACCACCGTTCGAGTCATATCCGCGAAGTAACGTGTGTGGCTTGAATGAGGAAACACGTCCATAATGATCGATTCATGGGCGTGGAGCAGACCTTGTCCTTGATTGTGGGGATCGACGCCTTGCTTTCCGCAAGCGATAATCGTGTGAGCAGCGATACAACCTGATTTCATGAGGCTCACATTAATGACTTGTTTGATGTATTCCGAGGTTAATTTTTTCCCTTTATAGATGAGGCAGCGACCTTTGATTTTGGCTTTTTTGAGAATTCGAATGGCCTCCCGAACGGCTCGTTCCGTTTGGCGTTGAGTTTTGCAAATGGCTTCGACTTCTTTTTTATGTTTGATGAGGCGTTCTTCAAAAAAGGGGTCTTGCTTGAAGCGGATGTGATAACCCTTTGCTCGGAGACCGTCTGCGTATTCAATGGGAAAATCAGCAGGCACCAATAATCGATGAGTCCCTCGTTCCTTAAGGAGGAAGTGAATGATTTCTGTCGTGGTGATGGGCTTAACACCACGGTCTCTTAACTTTCTTACGATTTTTGAGGTGGGAATAACTTCATGCGCGCGAGCCTGAGTGCGGGCGCGGTCAAGCTCGAGTTCGTTCATCACGAGAATTTTTCGGCCGCGAATTTCAGCGAAGATGAAAGGATCGGGTGCTAAAAATTGAGTGGCGTAGTAAAGATTCGAATCCCGCTCGCTTGCCGCGATAATGAGTTTTACTTCATGGTTGCTTGCCATCATTGCCTCGTTGTGGCGAAGGTGTTATTATACCGCTTTTATGACTCAAGCCAAATGGATTCCCATGGAGGTTTTGGAACGAAGCCAAGAAACCTCCTCTCTCGTTTGTTTGAAACTTGCGCCTCGTTTAGAAGGTTTCTCCTTTGATTTTCAAGCGGGCCAATGTGCGAGAATTCGATCTTCAAAAGGTGAAGAGTCCATTTTTGCCATGGCAAGCGAGCCTGAGGAAAAAAGACGCGTTGAATTTTTAATTAAAGATCACGAGACAGGCATTGCTCACGAACTGTGTCGCATCCAAGTTGGCCGAGAGTTAAAAATCAGCTCTCCTTTCGGAAAAGGTTACCCCATGGAACGGCTTAAAGGGAAGGATATTCTTCTGATCGGGATGGGGAGCGGTCTTGCACCTCTTCGTTCGCTTTTAAAATCAATTCTTCGGCGTGATCATCAGTTTGGGAAAATCACGTTTCTTTACGGGGCTCGCACCCCTCGAGACATTCCATTTCGAAATGAATTTGACGTTTGGGCGAAGAAAGCCGATCTTCATTTTGCGATGAGCCAGCCGCACGATGTTCCCTGGCACGGTTTTTTGGGACGAGTGACCCACTTACTGCCCGAACTCCATCTCCAATGTGCGAATACGGTTAGCTGTATTTGTGGGACGCGAACCATGCAAGAAGAGGTCATAAATTTGCTTGAAAGATCGGGCATTTCCAAAGAGAATATGTTCCTCAATCACTAAGTGACAGGGGGTAAGCAATGAGCCGGTTTGTAAAAGTAGCTTCGAAATCAGCGGTCGCTTGCGGTTCAAGTATCAAGGTGGAAGTGAACGGAAAAGAGATCGCACTTTTTAATGTGGACGGTCATTTCTGTGCGATTGACGATACCTGTTCTCATCGTGGAGGTCCGCTTTCAGAAGGAAGTTTGGAAGGTTCGGTCGTAGCTTGTCCCTGGCACGGCTGGCAGTACGATGTGGCGAGCGGGGCATGCCTTACAAATCCAGCCGCACAACAAAATAAGTACGAAGTTAAGGTTGAGGGTGACGATATTTTAGTATCTGCTTAAATAATTTGACGCCCTTATCAAAAACCGCTATTATTCACTAACTCCTTCCATGGAAAGGGCTTCTCATTAATGTTGTCTTCTGATGTAATCTCATTGTGTCGTACTGCGAATGAAATTCGTAAGGACATTATCCGCATGCTCACCGAGGCAGGTTCAGGACACCCCGGCGGTTCGCTTTCGTGTAC
>JACOVU010000092.1 GCA_016177155.1 Candidatus Omnitrophota bacterium
AAATAGGATAGTAGGCATCAGGATCAAGATTCGTGAAAAGCTCGCCTCTCGGATCGCCCGTATCGTAACGGGAGGTTACGAGAGCTTTTCCTTTGATCTTCCCTTTCAAATAATAAGCGAGACGGCCCTCTTGATAGAAATCATGGTGGAATTTATCTTCTCGGCCAACTACTTCAACGTTGCCGTCAATTTTATTAAAGCCAAATTCCTGCTCGCCCAGCGCGACCATAAAGAAGTAACTGTCTTTGACCGTCACTTCCTCTTGATAAGAAACGGCGTTTCCTTCAGGATCGGCCGTGGTAATTTGAACGGCCTGCTTGCCAGGTTGTGTATAAAGCTCCTTTTGGAATGAGCCGTCTAAATTCACGGCGACAGGCTCGCCATTCACCAAAATTTGATTCCAAGGAACGGTCGTTCCGCGCACAAGAAGTGTAGGACGTCCGGAAATGGGAATGCTTCGTTTCCCATCCCGCTCGATATTCATATTGCCTGCAACGGGAACGTTTACGGGCGGATCATCGGGCGCGTAACGATCGAGTTTACTCACCACTCGAAAATACTTAAGCGGAGTCCAATCCTCGCGCCCCTCGCGGTCTCGAACGATCAGACGGTACGAATAAACTCCGGGCTGAATGGGTTCTCTGGATTTTGTTTTTCCCGTCCAGGGAGCTTCTTTGGGCGGTGCACCCAAGCCGTAGCCCGTCCAAACTTCATCCCCAAATTCATCCCGAATCTCAAACCGCCAGCCCGCAATGAGCTCTGCATAATTCGTTTTGATGTGAAAGACGGGATCTTGTTCGAAATAGCCGAGCCCCATGCGGAGCACTTCAGAATTGATTTGAATGGAAAGTTCGGGCACGGTCACATCCGTTCCTTGAGAAACAATGACATTCAGCTGATCGCGATATTGCTTTGGAATTTGAGGCTCAGGCAGTTTGACCGCAAAATTGACAACATTCAGCATTCCCTCCGTTGTCCTAATGAGAACGGATTCTTCCGTAATGAATTTGGTATTCTGGGGGAGCGTATGGCCGTCAATTTTCACAATATGGCGGCCGGGTCGAACGCCCGGGATGTGGTAACGGCCGTGGACATCCGTCACCACCACGATTCCTTGTTCGGTCGCCAGTTTCACTCCTGGGATGCCATGCTCGCCTGAATCCTGGTTCTGGTTTTCATTTTGGTCATCAAACACTTTCCCGAGAATGGTTCCTTCATCAAACAAAGGATCGAGACCAATGGATAAAATCAACGATTTAGTGGAAGATCTCACCGTTCCGTTCGTCTGGCGCACAAAGAAAGAAATCTCATACTTTTTCCCAGCCTGGACCGCACTCGACGCTACCAAAAGGAATCCGAGCGATCGATCTTCGCCTGAAGCAAGCGTTCCAACCGTATAAATCTTAGAGCCTTCGCGCGCGCTCGTTGGCACACCATCGACTCGAGAACTTGAATCGATGAAGTTAAAACCTTCCGGTATCGACGCCACCAGTTCCAAATTATTTAAAGCGATTGCCGAGACATTTTTAACGCGAGTGCTGATAAAGGTAGGACTTCCCTTTGTTATATTCGGTTTGGAAGCTGAAGCGTCAATCGCAATCGGAAATCTAGAAATCGTCCCAACCGCTCTGTCAAATCGTACGATCGTAGTTCCAGTTCCGTCTGTATCTACACCCGTATTTAACCGAATGGTAAAGACAACTTCCTTTGTACCAGTGGGGGCAGTAGCATTAACTGTCACCTGAGTAAAAGTTGCTAAGACCCCCAACCCAAAATCTCCCGTGTTTGTCGCTGCAATTTGTCTTCCATTGGCATCATTAAACTCAATTTGGAGCTGTCCATCAGTTCCGTCTGCATCTGCTGCAGTCATTCTGACAAAGGCGCTGAAACTCACAAAAACTCCTTCGCCAATGCCTGAACCCGTAACCGTCTGAAATGTAAACGCCCCCGCCGAACCAGCAGTAAGCGCCGATTCGGTAAGCTGCAAAACTCTAGATCCCTCTGGAGCACCCGCAATTGCAGGGGTACTGATACCACGGTTAGAAGTATTGTCCCAATTGGAGGGAAAGATACTTTTCTCGATGGTATCATCCACATGTTGAAGGGTTGTTGTTACTCTCGGCCCAAGTTCTTGCTCGAAACTCGGATTTCCTAAAACGTTGGTAAGCGGTGATTCAACAATGGGAAAAGCGGGAATGGAATTGAACAAAAAAAGTCCAATGACAACCAAAGCTAGAAAAAAGAATGTCCTAGAGTGTGTTTTCATTAATATCGTTTAAACGAGACATTTAAGCCGACACGCCAGTCATTGTTGGGAACGTCGGCAGGATGCGCCCCGCCCGGATGGTGCGTTCCTCCAACTCCGACATACTCGGCAAAGAGTTTGGTTTTAAAGAGCCACTCATTGTGTTCAAATTGATAACTTCGAAACGGCATCCAACGAACGCCCGCCGCCACAAAAATTCGGTTGAGATCCGCTCGGTTCGAATGACGCGGAACGGTCGTATGCTCCAGACGCACATAAGGCATCAAGGTCAGTTCATCATTAATGGGATTGGCAGGAAGCGGAATCGTGGGCCATTTTACGCCTAAAATGAGGGATGAGTTATACACCCAAGCATGATAACCATCAATGGATGAAAAATCGGTTCGCTTATAAACATAGTTTCCGAAATATTCGCCCCACACATAATCACTAATCCAGTCTGCAATTTCATTTCGTTCAGGGATCACCCAAGGAAGTGGAAGATCAATTCCCCATTCATAAAAGATATCCACGCCTGCCCAAAGATCCGTGTCGCGGCTTCCCGTGATTTCATCGGTCAGATTCTTACGTTCCATATACTGAACGTAGAAGCGGTAATTGCGCATAAACTTAAGGAGGTGGAGACCTTGAAAGTTAAAATTGTCGAAATAATTCACGCGGCTAAAAGGACGGTATTCAAGTCCTGCACTAAGATCCAAATGATCTTGGAAATTCGAACCTTGCGATTCTAGAGCAGCCGTCACTTCCACATAGGGATCAATGGTAGGTTCGCCAATAAAACGCAGCCCCTTAAACACGACTCGGTTGGTCCAATATCCGACTTGATCGTTGAATCCAGCTCGGTCCAAATTGGTCCATCGAAAGGTGGTCTCGCCAAAAGACTGCCAAAGAATGGGTTCTCCAGATCCCACGCCAATGAGGTGTCCCGGAACAAGCGTCATCGGGCCATAATTTTCTTCCCCCACATCCAGCCAATCCAAAATCTTAAGCGCAAGCTCTTCCTCTGCTAAATAATTGGCGTGAACCGCTTGCGGGGTTGGGGCAGGTTCTTCTGGAAAAAATTCGCTCACGAGTTCAAGGGAACGATCAAAATTTCCGCCGCCCGTTTCAATCGCAGTCCTTACCTCAACGATTTTTGCTTTGGCCTGTTCGAGTGAGCGAAACGCGCGCTGGCCCACAAAAAAACGAGAGCTCGGAGTTCCATCTTTTAAAATTAAAGGGAGTTCCCTGATGGGAACACGCTCAAAAATAATTTTGCGGGTATTCTTTTCAAGAAACACCTTTGCGTTGTCAACCGTGCGGATATTTTTTAGGACCCGGCTTTCGAGCACCGGATCTTGGAAGCCCGTCACCACCGCAAATTCCGTATTTGAACCCCGTTTGCTTTCCCGAACTAAGAGAAACCCATTCGCCTCATAAATGTCGTACCTGAGTTTCAATTTTGGAGGGGCATAAAAAGAATCGCGGAAGAGAAAATTCACTTCGGGTTCTTGCTTGGGTGTGGTAGGGTCTGAGAAAAGAGGGGGGGTAAAGATCGAAAAGAAAAACGCGAATACCAATATGGCTGCTAGCTTGTGCAAGCTCGGCTTTTGCATGCGCCTCTAAGGTGAGTGGTAAGAATCAGTTATAATCCTAGCACGTCGTGCATATTGTAAAAGCCAGACCTCTTCTTGGCAACAAATTTTGCGGCCATCAAAGCTCCGCTCGCAAACGCTTCCCGGGAAGAAGCTTTGTGAACCAATTCAAGGCGTTCCCCTTCTGAAATGAAAGATACCTGATGGTTTCCCACCACATCCCCGCCTCGGATTGCATGAATGCCAATCGCACCCCGTTTGCGCGCGCCGGTAATCCCTTTTCGGCCGTAAATGGCGTTCGTTTCAAGATTGATGTTCCTCGCCTTTGCAATCTGGCGGGCGATTTCAAGTGCTGTACCGCTCGGGGCATCTTTTTTGTGGCGATGATGCTCTTCAACAATTTCTACGTCATAACGATCGTCGAGCACGCTCCCCACTAATGAGGTTAATTTAAACAGAAGGTTGACTCCCACGCTCATATTGGGTGATTGAACGATCGGAATTTTTTTGGAAGCGGTGTGAAGCTTTTCCATGAGAGCAATGGTAAGGCCAGTTGTGCCTATTACCATGGCGCGCCTCGCCTTGACCGCTATTTCCAAATGATGAGGGAGTGCGGCAGGCTGCGTAAAATCAATAATGACACTGCCAAGCTGGGCACATTCTCTTAAATCAGGGTGAACGGGCACTTCCAGAGAAGGAACTCCGATCAGCTCTCCCACACTTCGACCAATGGCAGGATGGTCCGCTCGTTCGAATGCCCCTCGAATTTGAATTTCAGGATCGCGTGAAGCAAGGCCCAGAATGGCACGACCCATTCGTCCTGCAGCGCCCGCTACTATAATTTTCACAGCTGGTTTTGTCATAGGGGTCAGTTGGATTGAATAAAACGTCCCTCTTTTAAAACCTTTAGGAGTTCTTTCCGATTCTCGGATTTCATTTCACACAAAGGAAGTCTCAGTTCGTTTGAAATCATGCCCATGATAGAAAGCGCGGTTTTCACAGGAATTGGATTTGTCTCAATGAAAAGCACTTTCGAAAGATCGAAAAGTTCGTAATGAAGCGCGCGTGCTTTTTTGATATCCTCATCCAGATAAGCGGTCACCATATCGTGCATTTTCTTGGGCGCTACATTGGCCACCACCGAAATGACGCCCATTGCACCCACCGAAAGAAGCGGAAGGGTAAGACTATCCTCACCCGACACAACGGGAATGTCACAAAGCTGAATAATCCGCATGGCCTGTTCTAAGCTTCCGCTCGCTTCCTTAATCCCAACGATATTCGGAAGCTTCGCAAGCCGTGCCACCGTCTCAGGCGCAATGGAGACCCCTGTGCGCCCTGGAACATTATAGAGGACAATAGGTATATCGACCCTTTTGGCCAAGAATTCATAATGGCGGAAAAGTCCCTCTTGGGTCGGTTTGTTGTAATAAGGAGTGACGATCAGGACTCCATTTGCCCCTTTTTTCTTTGCGTGTTGAAGAAGCGGGACGGCTTCCTCGGTGCAGTTAGACCCCGCCCCGCAAATCACGGGCACGCGGTGGTTCACATAGTCAATCACAAACGACATAACGCCCTTGTGCTCTTCATGGGAAAGTGTGGTTGCCTCGCCCGTCGTTCCAACGGGAACAATCACGTCCGTCTTGTTTTCAAGATGAAAATCGAGCAACCGCTTAAGCCCTCGCTCATCCACTTTTCCCTGACGGAAAGGAGTAACCAACGCCACCATCGAACCTTTTAAATTTTTGCGTGTGAGTTCCATAAATTTCTCCTAGGCCGCGAGACGGCCTTCAAAAACAAATTCTGCAGGACCTTCCAAATAGACGTTCGTAATTTCACTGCCTGAACGATCAAAGTAAACTTTTAAATGTTCACCGCTTTTAGGAAGCACTTCCACGGGAGTATTCACTCGACCATTCAAATGTGCGGCGATCGCGGCGGCAACGCTTCCAGTCCCGCAAGCGAGTGTCTCCCCTTCCACCCCGCGTTCGTACGTGCGGATGGACAAAGAATTCTTTCCTGTGATCTCGACAAAATTCACATTTGTCCCTTTCGGTACAAACAATTCATGATAACGAATCAACCGCCCCCATTCATCTACAGGAACATTTTTAAGATCGCCCACAAAGATAACCGTATGGGGCACACCTGTGTTGAGGAAACTTGCGGTCAAAGTCCGATCCTTCAAGGGAATCTTCATTTCGGCACGGTAATCGAAGGGATCAATCATTTTCACTTTAATCGCTTTCGATGAAGCTGCATTAATTTCAACTGTACCCCCAAGAGTTCCAACGCGGATGAATCTTGGATTCGAAATCTTCAAGTGTTTCGCGGCATAAAGTCCGACACAGCGATAACCATTGCCGCAAGCTTCTGCCTCTGAACCATCGGCATTCACAATCCGCATGAAAAAATCGGTTTCCTTTTCTTTCGACTTTTCGATCAATAAAACTCCGTCCGCTCCGCCAGATTCAGGAGATTTGCAAACGTTCGCTGCAAATTGGTTTGGGTTTTTGATCAGATTCTTGCGATTATCCACCACGATAAACGTATTTCCAGAACCCGCCATTTTGTAATAAGGAATCTCAGCCATCTTAAACCCACCTCGGGATGCGCTCACCTCGAATTAAATCTAGATAGGTTTCGCGTTCACGCACCACTTCAAATTTTGAACCTCGCACAAGCACTTCTGCCGCCCGCGGCCGCGCATTGTAATTCGACGACATCGAAAAACCGTAAGCCCCCGCGCTTGCAAACGCCACGAGATCATTCGGATGAAGTTCTTGCAGGGCTCGATTTTTCGCTAAAAAATCTCCGCTTTCACAGATGGGACCGACGACATCATATGTTGATTTCCGTGTGAGGCCCTTTTTCTTAAGCGGCCAAATATCGTGAAACGACCCATACAAAGCAGGACGAATTAAATCGTTCATCCCTCCATCAATAATTGCGAAATTTTTAGCCTGCGTTTCTTTAATGTAAAGCACGCGGCTCACCAAAACGCCGCTATTGCCCGCGATAAACCTTCCGGGTTCAAAAATGAAAGTGTATTTTTTGCCCTTGAAAAGCGGAAGAATTTGTTTGGCAAATTCGTCTGCAGTCTGCGGCCGTTCATCGGAATAAATAATTCCAAGCCCTCCCCCTAAATTGAGAAATTCAACTTTGTGACCTTCCTTTTCCAAATGAGTCAAAAATAACAGGATCTTCCGGAATGCCTTCACAAAAGGTTCGCCTCTTACAATTTGTGAACCAATGTGAACGTGAATTCCGCAAATCAAAAGATGGGGATACTGATCAGCCCGCATAAAGACAAGATGGACAGTATCCATATCAAGACCAAACTTGGTCTCTGCCTTCCCTGTTGCAATGTGCTCATGCGTACCAGGATCGACGTCCGGATTAACACGAAGAGATACATTCACTTTTTTTCTGAGTTTTCCCGCAATCCGCTCAATTCGACTGAGTTCGGGAATAGATTCGACATTAAAAAGCAAAATCCCTGTGCGGATGGCATCCTCAATTTCCTGATCGGTTTTCCCGACCCCTGCATACACAATTCGGGAAGGAGGGCAAAGTACCTTCTTCGCGCGGAAAAGCTCTCCACCCGAAACAATATCAAGACCCGCCCCTTTTTTAACCAAAGTGCGCAAAATGGCCAAATTGGAATTCGCTTTCATTGAAAAACAAATCAAGGGCTTTACGGATTTGAACGCCCTCTGGAGTTTTTCAAGGTGCTCCACAAACGTTTTATGGCTATAAAGATAAAAAGGAGTCCCTATCCGCCACGCAATATCTTTTACGCGGACTGATTCACAGTAAAGCTCATCATTCACATAATGGAAATCGTGCATCATAGAAAATTAATGCCCACGGCGGCGGGCGAGCTTAAGTCGCTTCGCTTCTAATTTAAGGCGGACTTTCCAGGACCGGATCTGCTTCACGACAAGCTCGGGCCTTGTACTTCCATAGGGCACTTTGCCAGAAATAGAAACTTGCGGATCAAAGAGGTCATAAACATCTTTCTTAAACGCTTTTGAGTGCTCCTGGTACGTTTCGAAAGGAAGTCCGCTGAGAGAGCTATGGGAATCCAAAGCTTTCTTGACTAATTGGCCCACCATCGCATGAGCTTCTAAAAATGGAACTCTTTTCTTAACCAAATATTCAAGAAGATCTGTAGCGAAAAGAAAACTATCCTTGGACGCTTTTGTGCAAGCGACCTCATCCACCTTCAAAGTGCGAACCGCACCATTCAAAACAGAAAGTGCGCTCTCAAGCAAACGAATCGAGCGAAAAAGAGGCCTCTTATCTTCCTGCATGTCCCGATTGTAAGCAAGAGGAAGTCCTTTCATTGTGACCAAAAGCGAAATTAAATTTCCATAAACCTCACCTGACTTTCCTCTCAGGAGCTCAAACACATCTGGATTTTTCTTCTGCGGCATCAAACTCGATCCCGTCGCAAATTGGTCATCCAGCGAAACAAAACCAAACTCCTGTGAATTCCAGAGAACCAAATCTTCCGCAAACCTGGAAAGATGCATAAAAACGGTGGCAACTGCAGAAAGCGTCTCGATCGCAAAATCCCGATCGCTCACGGAATCAAGACTATTTGAGGTTGGCCGCTCAAATCCCAAAAGCTTCGCAACAAATCTTCGGTCCACTGGGAGGCTCGTTCCAGCCAAAGCCCCTGCTCCAAGTGGACACTCATTCATTCGATTTCTGGCATCGACGAGCCTGGATTTGTCTCGTTCCAACATTTCCACATAGGCAAGAAAATGGTGCGCCAAAAGCACCACTTGTGCCCTTTGAAGATGGGTATAGCCAGGAATCATCACATGTTTATTCCTTTCAGCCTGCGTCACCAAAATAGACTGAAACTGATTGAGTCCTTCAAGTAAGGTTGTTATTTTTTCTCTCAGATATACCTTGGTTGAAGTGGCCACAAGATCATTCCGAGATCTTCCCGTGTGAAGTTTTCGAGCAAGCTTTCCCACTTTCTTCTCAAGCTCAACCTGAATGAGCGTGTGAATGTCTTCATATTCGGAAGCGAACCCATGAACACATTTCTTCCGAATCGAGGCAAGCACCTGCCAAAGCCCGCGCACCAGAGTTTTGGAATCCCGTGTTGAGATAATTCCAATCCGACCGAGCATGAGCGCATGTGCCATGCTTACTTTCACATCAGCACTTAAAAGCTCGTGATCTACTGCAAGCGAATAAGTGAATTTCTTAGCAGTATCATGAAGTTCTGATTTAAATCTCGCACCCCATAATTTCTTCATTTTCATTTTTCCTCACTAGATTGCTTCGCTTCGCTCGCAATGACAGTCGCATTTTGCGCAGTCCCTTCAGGGGCGTCATTGCGAGGACGGCCAACGAATGGACCGGACGAAGCAATCTCATTTTTTGAGCCTTCCTTCGTAAGGAAGGCCCCAAATTTTCATAAACCCTTCGGCCGCGGTTCGATCGAACTCATCTTTCGCTGAATAAGTGGCGAGCTTCTCCGAATAAAGCGAGTAGGGAGACTTTCTGCCCACCACGATGGCGTTACCTTGTTCCAATCTGACTCGGATAACGCCCGTAACACGCTTCTGATGCGTCGCAAAAAATTGATCGAGTGCCTCCCTGAGTGGTGTAAACCAAAGCCCGTAATAAACAAGTTCGGAATACTTTTCGGAAAGCACACGCCGATAATGAAAAAATTCTCGATCCGTCACGAGGCTTTCGAGCTCTTCATGCGCTAGGTGAAGAATCGTGGCCGCGGGCGCTTCATAAAGTTCCCGCGACTTAATTCCCACCAAGCGATTTTCAATCTGATCAATCCGCCCCACCCCATACTGGCCGCCCAGCTGATTTAAACGTTCAATGAGTGCGACCAAAACCATCGGTTTTCCATTGAGCGAAACGGGAATTCCTCCTTTAAATCCGATGTTGACATAAAGTGGCTTCTTAGGAACTCGCGCGAGTGGCCGCGTCATCAAATAAGCATCTTCGGGCGGCTCTTTCCAAGGATCTTCAAGTACTCCTGCTTCAATCGCAATTCCCCAAATGTTTTTGTCGATGGAATAAGGACTTTTCTTCGTTGCCGAAATTAAAATCGCATGCTGTTTCGCATAATCAATTTCTTCCTCCCGAGAATTAAAAGACCACTCTCTAAGCGGTGCAATCACTTTGAGTTTGGGATTTAAAGTCTTTACACCGACTTCAATCCGCACTTGATCGTTACCCTTTCCCGTACAACCGTGTGCGACGCAATCCGCTTTTTCCTTCTCGGCAATTCGAACAAGATGTTTCGCTATCAAAGGTCTTCCGAGCGAGGTTGCAAGCGGATACTTTCCTTCATACTTGGCATGCGCCCAAAGCGCAGGCACAATGAAATCCCGAGCAAACTCAGCCTTTAGATCCTCAATATAGATCTTGGAAGCGCCTGCCGAGCGGGCTTTCTTCGCAAGCAGCTTTCGATCGGCAACTTCACCAATGAACGCAGAAAAGCAAACCACTTCTGCGCCATATGTGTCTCGAATCCATCTCACGGCACAAGACGTATCCAATCCGCCTGAATAAGCTAGTACTACTTTTTTCATTTTCGCCTCGTCAATTTTCTGAACTGTTGTTTTGGGATTCCTCGCAAGATCCCAAAAGATAAAGCAAAATGGCCTTTTGAATGTGGAGTCTGTTTTCTGCTTGATCAAAAACAATTGATTGCTTGCCTTCAATGACATCATTCGTAATTTCTTCCCCTCGATGGGCGGGAAGACAATGCATCACTCGCACATCCTTTGACGCGTGCTTCAGCAAATTTCGATTCACTTGAAAATTCTTAAACGATTCCTTCTTTTCGGGTTCGCCTTCTTCCCCCATGCTGATCCACACATCTGTATAAATAATGTCTGCTCCTTTGACTGCTTTGGCAGGACTATTTGTTCCCTCAAGTTTCGCTTTTGTTCGTTTCGCCTCTTTCAAAGCTCGAGTGAAAATATGCTGATCGGGCGTCAACCGCTTTGGGGTAGCAAAACTGAAATGTGCTCCTAGTTTTGCAGCAATAATCAAAAGTGAATTGAGCACATTATTTCCATCACCTACAAATGCAATTTTTTTCCCTTTTAAATCGCCCAACACTTCAATCATCGTAAAAAAATCCCCTAGCGTTTGACAAGGGTGTTCCAAATCGCTCAAGCCATTAATGACTGGCTTGTCAAAATACTTCGCAAACTTGGTAATGAGCTTATGCGAGTAAGTCCTCATGACCATGAGGTCAAGATATCTAGCCAACACTCGAGCCACATCGCGAACTTCTTCTCGAATACCAAGCTGAATGTCATCAGGTCCTAAATAAATGACATGCCCACCCATCGTGGAAAAACCGACCTCAAAAGAAACCCAAGTTCTGGTCGATGGCTTTTCGAAAATAAGTCCGATCGCTTTTCCCGTAAACACATCTCGGTAGGCAAGCGGATCGGCCTTGACTTTTCTCGTGAGGCCAAAAATCGTTTTGATTTCCTTCACACTTAAATCAAATGCGCTAATTAAATTCTTCATTATGAAAGCTCCGAAAACACTTGGTCCATCAGACGAACCGCTTGATCAATCATTCGCTTCGTCACCGTCATCGCAGGCATAATCCGAAGCACATTCTCCTGCGTACAATTAATCAAAAGCCCTCTTTCTCTAAGTCGATTCACGATTTCAGCGCCAGGCCGATTAAGTTCTACGCCGAGCATGAGACCAATGCCTCGCACTTCTTTTATGAGGTTGGGATACTTCCCTTTAAGCTCTTCGAGCCTTGATTTCAAATAACTTCCCATTGCTTCTGCATTTCCGAGAAGCTTTCCCTTTTCAATCGCTTTAAACACCGCCAAAGCCGCTGCAGCTACCAATGGATTTCCACCGTAGGTTGACGCGTGTGTTCCTGGCGTCAGAACTTCCTCTTGAATCTTCCGATTCACCACCAAAGCCCCGATCGGAACACCACTTCCCAGCGATTTAGCAAGCGCCATGAGATCAGGCTCGATACCGTAATGTTCAAACGCAAACCATTTTCCGGTCCGCCCCATTCCCGTTTGAACCTCATCAAAAACCAGAAGAAGATTTTTCTCATGACAAAGTGCCTTTACCTTTTTAAGGTAATCCGGACTTGCGACTTGAATGCCGCCCTCTCCCTGAATCGGTTCTAAAGCAATCGCAATCGTTTTAGGGCCAACGGCTTGCTTTAACGCGTCAAAATCGTTAAATGGAACGTGTTTAAATCCCTCGGGCAAAGGTTCAAAACCTTTATGAAACTTCTCTTGCCCGGTTGCTGTCAGCGTCGCAAGCGTTCTGCCGTGAAAAGACCGCTCCATGGTAATCATTTCATAACGACCCGTCTTCGAACCGAACTTACGAGCGAATTTGATTGCAGACTCCATTGCTTCCGCACCGCTATTACAAAAGAACACACGGCCTGGAAAAGATTTTTCGATAATCTTTTTGGCGAGAAGTGCTTGTTTCACCCCATAATAATTATTGGCAACGTGAAGCAGCTTTCTTGCCTGATTCTTGATTGCATTCACGATATCAGGATGGCAATGCCCCAAACCAGAAACCGCCCACCCAGGAAAAAAATCTAAGTACTCTTTTCCTTCCAAATCCCAAACTTTTGAACCTTTGCCTTTAACGAGGCACACCCCAGACCGAGCATACGTCGGGAGCACAAACTCTTCGTAAAGCGCTCGAATATCGCTTGTTTTCATGTTTGCGTGAGTACTGAGAACAGAGTACAGAAACCTGAACTAAGAAGCATTGAGCAATCCCCAAATCATATTTGTTATTTCTCTACCATCAGCGCGAAGCTTTTCATACCGACCCATTTCAATCAAGCTCTGTCGTTTTAGAACGTTGAAGACTGAGATACACTCTCTAGTTGAATCAAGTGATATTCCAAAATATCTATTCTTTTCCTTCTTTGACCTCTTTCCATTACCCTCCGCCAAATTATTGGCAATCGATAAAGCGGCTCTTACAAGGTTAGAACCAATTGAGATTTTATAATCTTGAGATAAACCCCTATAAATATCAAAGACCTCATCGATAAACATTAACGATTTCTGATAAACTTCTAACCTCTCGAAATCAAACTGGAAATTTTTCTCCATTCTGTTCTCTGCACTCTGGTTTCTGTTCTCTTCTCACAACACAATTTCAGTACCGATTCCACGATCTGTAAAAATTTCGAGTAAAAGTGAATGTTTAATCCTACCGTCTACAATGTGAGCCTTAGGA
>JACOVU010000088.1 GCA_016177155.1 Candidatus Omnitrophota bacterium
AACGTGAGAAGGAAAAGAAGAGTTTTGGCACTCCGCGCTACCCGAAACGTTTGCTTGCCGTCCGTTGCTTGCTTCAAATACATTTCCTTGACGACCGAAAGATAGTAGTAAAGGGAGACAATCACATTCAAAGCGCCTAAGAGCGCAAGCCAGAAGTATCCTTTCAAAAGAGCGGCCTGAAGGATAAGAAATTTTCCAAAAAATCCAGCAAGCGGTGGAATTCCCCCAAGTGAGAGGAGACCGATGAACAAGACGCTCGCAAGAAATGGAGCTTTCTTCGCAAGACCCCGGTACGTGGGAATTTCACCGCTCTCAAGTTCTCGATTTGCGATCACAACGACGAGAAACGCCGCTAAATTCGAGAGGCCGTAACTGACGAGATAAAAAAACGTTGCTTCAAGCCCAAGCGGCGTTCCTGTTGCAACCCCCATCAAAAGATAGCCGGCATGTCCGATGCTCGAGTAGGCTAAGAGCCGTTTCATGTTGGTTTGTCCGAGCGCTCCCAAGTTTCCATAAAGAAGGGTAGCGGCAGAAAGGAAGGCGATCAGCGTAGGCCAATTGAGGCGGTCCAACCCGACGACTACCAAGAGGACTTTCATGAGCGCTGCAAATCCCGCAGTTTTTGACCCGACCGAAAGAAAGGCCGTTACCGGTGTGGGTGCGCCCTGATAGACATCTGCGACCCACAGTTGAAAGGGAAAGGCCGAAATTTTAAAGCCGATTCCCGCAAGAATCAAAAGCGTTCCAACGAGAAACAAGGACTCGCTTTGGTGCGTTAAAGTATGGATTCGTATGGCTTCAAAGCCGACACTTCCAACCACTCCATAAATAAAGCTGATTCCATAGAGAAAAAGGGCAGCCGAGAAAGCTCCCATAATCAGATATTTCGTTCCCGCTTCGATAGAATATGCATCCGTTTTGAGATAGGCGGTGAGGATATAAAGCGAAATCGTCATCCATTCTACGGTGATGAATAAAGTGATCAAGTCCGTTGAGGAAGCCAGAAAGAAAGCACCTAAGGTCGCGAGGAGAATTAAAAGCACAAAATCGCCAGAACGTTTTCCAAGCACCTCGCCGTACTCCCCCGACATAAAAATGGTGAGCGCGGCCGTTGACGCAAAAATCCCTTTGAGAAGGAGAATAAAGGAGTTGACTTCAAAAGCGCCTCCGAGCGCTTTCCCGGAGTAAGGCCAAAGAAAAGCAATCGTGCCCAATACAAGTATCAAGCCAAGAAGGGCGAGTCGCATGGTGAACTTTCGGCTTACGTTCCCAAAAAGTTCAAAGGCAAGAACGAATAGAATAAGACCTGTTAAAGCAATTTCAGGGGAAAATAAATGAACATCCATTATCGTGATTCCTTGTGCACCTGTGCGGGAAGAGGTTCTGCCCACGCAACACGTTCAGATTTAAAAATAGAACCGTGCGTTTCAATCAGCGCGTCTGTCGTAGGCCGAATGACATTCAAGAGGAGAGAAGGCCAAAATCCAAAAATGAGAAGCACAATCACAAGAAAGGCATAAGGGAATTGATTAAGGAAGCCTTTTGCATCGTTCAGTTTTGCCCACTCGGGCTTGAGAGGACCAAAAAATACGTTCCGAACCATTCGTAGCATGTAGGTTGCTGTGACCACAATTCCGAATACTGCAAGAACGGTTTGCCAAGGAAGCCGTTCCCAAGCGCTAAAGAAAATGAGAATTTCCGATACGAAATTGGCAAATCCAGGAAGGCCGCTTGAAGCGAAGGCCGCCATGACAAAACAAATAGAGATGAAAGGAAGTTGTTTCGCAAGCCCGCCCAGTTCGGGAATCATTCGGGTGTGTGCCTGGTCGTAAATGAACCCGATCAGGGCAAAACATAAGGCAGCCATCACGCCGTGCGCAAACATGAAAAAGACCGTTCCCGTAAGACCTGTTTGGTTCAGACAGGCGAGGCCCAGAAAGGCATAACCCATGTGGCTTACACTCGCAAATCCAATTACAAATTTCATATCCTTTTGAGCCATGGCGGCCCAAGCTCCGTACAGGATATTGATGACGCACAAGATTGCGGTAATAGGCAGCCAGAATTTTGCTCCTTCTGGAAGCAGTGTAATCACGAGCCGAATGATGATGAAGATTCCCATTTTTTTAAGCACGCCTGCGTGGAGCATACTCACGGCTGTAGGTGCGGCCGCATATCCAATGGGCGACCAACTGTGAAAAGGCCAGAGGGAAGCCACAACTCCGAATCCGAAAATGAGGAGCGGCGCACACCAAAGTTGAAAGTCGGAAGAGAACGGATGGGTTTTAATGTGTTCGCTTAGTTGAATGAGATCAAAGGAAGAAATTCCGGAAACCAAATAAAGAGAAATGAGCCCTACGAGCGCCACCACCGCCCCGAGTGAAATATAAAGCGTGAGTTTCATGGCAGCGTAATCTCGATTTTGGCTTCCCCATATGCCGATCAAAGGATAAAGCGGAATCACCGCCATTTCGTAGAAAAAATAAAGGAAGAAAAGATCAATAGAGGTAAATACCCCAAAGATGCTTGCGACCAAGATCAAATAGAACACAAAGTAAGATTTTGCGTTTTGTCCAATGGAGCGTGAGACGAGCGCACCCCCCAGAGATAGAATCGCGTGGAGAAGGATCATGACCACGCCGATTCCATCAAGTCCTACATGGTAGGAAATACCTAGTGGCAAGACCCAAGGAATGCGCACCACTGACTGATAACCTTGAATCGACGGATCGAAGGTGATGAATAAATAAATAGCAAGAAGCAAATTGAGAGCCGTTATTCCGATTGCAGTCCCTCGGATTTGAGAAACGTGCTCACGAGATGTTATCAAGATGAGCCCTGCTCCCAGAAGGGGGAGGAATACAAGCCAAGGAACTAAAGACAGTCCGTTTAACATTTTTTAATGTAAGGTTTTAATCGTCATGCAATAAATTAAGATAACGACTCCGGCAAAGAACACAGACAAATACGTTTGAATTTTTCCCGTTTGAAGTTTTCTGAGATACCGGCCGAATGTGGCTGTCAAACCCGCCGTTTCATTGACCGCGCCTTCCACGATGATCCGTTTTTCAAACCAATCTAAGAATTGAGCAAACGGTTGTTGAACATAACGGAGGATCAAGTTGTAAAGGTCATCCATGAAGTACTTCCGAACCAAGATTTCTGAAATCCAAGCCGTCGCGTTTCTAAATCCCTTTCTCTGTTTTTCGCTCACCCTTCGATAAAAGAGAAAAGCGCTCAAAATGCCTACCACGCCGAGTAGGGTCGCAAGGATGATCACCAATCGTTCTGGACGAACTTCTTCCTGATGGGTTGGACCTGCTAGAATGTGGTTGATTCCTAAAAATCCGCCCCCGATCGAAAGTGCCGCAAGTACGAGCAAAGGCAGAAGCATTTTTTGAGAGGGCTCATGGGGCTTCTTTTTGAGTTTCGAAGGGCCTAAGAAAGCGACCGAAACTGCACGCCCCATGTAAAGCGCTGTGAGAAAGAGTGTGGCCATCGAGGTCCAGAATAAAAGTTGGTTGGTGGAGAAGGCGAGTACAAGAATTTCATCCTTACTGAAAAAGCCGCTTGAGGGCCAAAATCCGATTAAGGCAAATGTGCCGATTAGAAAGGCAGCCGAGGTCAGGGGCATCCGCTTCAGCAATCCACCCATTTCAGTGATGTTTTGTTCGTGAGTCGCGTGAATAATACTTCCTGCACTCAAGAAGAGGAGTGCTTTGAAAAAAGCGTGTGTGGTTAGGTGATACATCGCAATGACGGCACTTCCCAAACCAACCGCCATCACCATATATCCCAGCTGGCTCAAGGTGGAATAAGCCAGAATTCGTTTGATGTCTTTTTGAACGAGAGCCTGCGAGGCAGCAAAAAGCGCGGTAAATCCTCCGATATAAGCAATGATTTCAAGCGCGGTGGGAGCGAGTACGAAAAGAGAAAAAGTTCGAGCTAAGAGATAAACACCCGCTGCCACCATGGTTGCCGCATGAATCAAATCGCTTACGGGCGTCGGGCCTTCCATGGCATCAGGAAGCCAGACGTGGAGCGGAAATTGGGCTGATTTTCCGAGCACGCCAGCAAAGATGAGAAGCATGGCAACCGTGATTATCGTTTGATGGCCGCTTGCAGATTTTAGGAAAAGTGGGATCGCTTCATCTAGATGCATCAGATTCAGTGAGCGGATTCCTTCTTGTCCTGAAAACGTCCAAAGCATTAAAATCCCCAGCAGAAATCCAAAGTCGCCCACTCGGTTCGTCAGGAATGCTTTTTTCCCCGCATCCGCCGCCTCCGGCTTTTCGTACCAATGGCCAATGAGGAGGTAGGAACTTAAGCCTACGAGTTCCCAAAAAATAAAAAGCTCAAGAAGGTTGCTTGAGAGGACAATTCCGATCATCGAAAAAGCAAAAAGGGAAAGCCCGGCAAAATATCTTCGGTATCCTGCGTCACGCTCCATGTATTCGAGTGAGTAGTAGAAAAT
>JACOVU010000090.1 GCA_016177155.1 Candidatus Omnitrophota bacterium
CTTCGATGGGAAGACATTAAAAGGAGTGTCTTCTATCCGGTTAATAACTACCTGGAGCAGAGATCTCACCTCTTTGTTTTTCTTAAAGATCGGTTGCAAATCCTTTTAGCCCGCGTCGGTTTAACACCTTATTATTTTCCGGACATTTTTTACCTCAAGGAAGCCGGCTCCCGAAAATGGGAAGTCACTGCGGCGATGGCTCATCTCATTGAGCAAGAGTTCAGACAATTCAACACTCCGGTTCTCTTTGTTCTATTGCCAGCGGATTATCAAGTCTACCCGCAATTAATCGCCAAATATATGAAAATGTTCGATCTTTCTCCGGAGTTGATTGACCTTGAGCAGCCTAATCAAAAATTGGTGGAACGTTTTCGCAGGAAATCAATCCCGGTCGTGGATATGCTTCCAGTTTTTAAGCGGAAGGCCGAGCAAGGATTCTATTTGTATGGCCGTATCGACAATCATATGAATGCTCAAGGACACGCCGTGGTAGCCGAAACAATCTTTCCGTGGGTGGAACAAAATTTGAAATCCAGCTTATTATCCGGAACCAGATCTTATGCATAAACATTCTCCTCTTGTTTGTTCTTCAGAAAATCCAAAAGTTAGATCAACCCATAAGGTCTTATATTCCCGTTCTGTCACAGAAGAAGCATTTCCTTCAACAACGTTTCTTGGCGGTGTTGCTTTCTTAATTCTTTGTTCGGGGCTCTTAGCTTTATTGCGTGTGGTTTCAAATATTTCCTTTTTCGAACCTCTCCATCTCATTACCAGTGGAAGTGAGGAACAATCCTTTTTGAGCCTGTGGAAGTTTATCCACGGACAGCCGGTTTACACAGATCCTCACAAAATTCCTTTCACTTCTTCCTATTTGAACTGGCTGTTTTATGGGTTTTATGGAGTGTTCATCAAAGCGACGCTCGCTTGGACCGCGCTTTCCGACGCCTGGATTCCAACCGTAGGAAGATTGATCACGCTGCTGTTTTCAGTTACAGGGATTTTCGTTGCTCGAAGAATATTGAGGGAGCTGTTTCTGAATCCTTCTCAAAAAACCAAACTGTTGTTTGATCTTGTCTCTTTTTATTTATTCTTTGGGCCTCTGCCTGCTTTCTGGCCTTTAACCACACGCCCGGATATGGCAGCTATGGTTTTTGAATTGCTGGCTTTCTACTTTTTTATTAAAGAATTTGAGCGCCATCCCAACTGGGCTGCTCTTACTGCAGCATTTTTCTCTTTTATCGCATGGTCTTTCAAACAGACGAACATCACCATATTTTTAGGCCTAGTGGTTTTTTGCCTTCTTCGGAAACGTCGCGCTGCAGGCTTGATGGGGTTTACGATGGTCACTTTGTGTTTTTTAGCATTGTGGCTGGGAGGGTCAGGCTATCGGGAGAGCACGCTTTTCAGTCTTCCGGTTCCGGGTTTTTCACCCGTCCTTGGTTTGGAAAATTTTTTCTATTATCTTGCTGAATGTGCCTTTGCGGTGCCGGGCTATGCAGCGATGGGCGTTGTCTTTTTTTCCAAAGCATTGCGAGACAAAATACGAAACAACCAGGCTTATCAACTCTGTTTCATCTTGGCCCTTGTGGCTTCTATGGTTGGAGGGATTACGTCACTGAAAATAGGAGCTTCTGAAAATTATTTCATTCCGGCAGGCATTTTCGTGACCTTTTTCTTTTTTTGTGTTATTGCCGTACTTCCTCGCAATGGGGCGATATGGCAATTGCTTCATGTCTCCTTTTATTTTTCATGGGTCGTCAATGTCCTGCTAGTTTTCGCAATCCTTTTTGGAATTAAAGGCCATGTCTCGAAACGATATGAACATGAGGAAGCGCTGGCCTTGGTGAAATGCTCGAAATCCTTGTCTCGCCCTGTCTTTTCCCAAACCGCGTATCTCAACCTCCCTTGGATGCTCGGCGGCGAAGCCTTTATCCCTGGCTATACCTATTGGGTTGAAAATGGGCGGGAAAAGGTATATGAACAAGGAGGCATTGAAGGGCTTATCCGGCAAGGCTATTTCGGGAGTCTTCTTTTGGAAAAAAGAAGAATCAACGAAATTGTCGGAGAATCAGGAATCGAGAAGCAATTTAGAAGTTATGTTGAATCAAGTACCTCAGGATGCCCTTCTACGCACACTGTTTTTATAAAAGCCATGGTGAATTAAGTGCAAAGCGCAACCTTAGAGAAACCGGAAATAGATATCGCGTCGCAAAGTAAAAAGGGAAAGAAGGACGTGATTTTTGTCATTTCCGGCATGGCAGACATCGACATTGCGGCGAATCAATCCATGAAAAATACGCTTAAATATCTTTCCGAATTCGGTTACTTGATCCACGTCTTTGCCGCTTTTCCGAAAAATTACCGGATTCTTCAGGACCCCGCGTCGATTTTTGATTCAGCCGTGGTCTATCACAGGTCACCTAATTTTTTAACGCCGCTTTTTGATTTTGCCAAATTTGCAAAGGACCTTTTGGGAAGGTTGGACCGGAAGGACGATCAGGGCCAAACACTCCATCCAAATCAAAAAGTGGAATACTACGACGAATACAACTTTTTCGGCCGCATGACTTTTGCCGTCTTCCTGTTTCTTTACGTTCCTATCGAGATCGTGCGCGTGCTGATTTATTTTGTCCGGTTTAAGCCAAAGCTTTTTTATGGCATCAATGCTCAAGGTTCCGTGGTTGCCAGTCTATTGGGAAAAATGCTGAAAGTCCCCGTGATTCAACGCTGGCACGGCGCCTCTTACACGGAAGAGGATATTAGCAAGATGAAGAAAAGCTTCCGGCACAAGCTCCTGCTTCTGGATGGCGGTTTCGCCAAAATGATGCCCTCTGATGCTGTTGTTGTGACTAATGACGGGACGCGAGGTGACGAAATCTATCCGCTCCTGAATGTGGATCCCAAAAAACTCTATTTCTGGAGAAATGGCCTTGATACCGACGATCTTAAGTTGCCCGAGCATTGGAACAAGGAGGCATTTAAAAAATCCTTAGGACTTGAAGGCAAAAAGATATTGATGACTGCTTCCCGACTTGTCTTATGGAAACGTGTGGACCGGGCCATTGATTGTCTGCACAAAGTCATTTCACGCTACGGTATGGAGGATATTGTCCTTGTGATTGTTGGACATGGACGTGAAGAAATCCGATTAAAGCAAATGGCCCGAGATTGTGGAATTGAATACGCCGTAAAATTTGTGGGCGCCGTGCCTCACACATTGATTGCCCAGTATTATGCCAGCGCGGACATCTTCCTCTCCTTTTACGAGATTTCCAATTTAGGAAACCCGCTTTTGGAAGCCATGTATTTTGGACTGCCGATCGTCTCGCTTTGGGATGCTGGGACAAGCCAGCTGCTCGAGGCTGGCCAAAGCGCTTTCCTTTTGTATCTCGAATCTCTTGAGGAGGAATCCCCTCAAAAAGTGATGGCGCTTCTTTCCGACGCTTCTTTACGAAAAAGAATGGGTGAGAAGGCGAGGGAGGTTTTTGATCAAAACATTCTGTCGTGGAAGGATAGGATATACAAAGAGCATGAACTTATTCAGAAATTGATTCGCTGGAAAAATCCTTTTGCGGCAGAGGAGGGAAACGGCTTCGTTTCCGAAATTTTTGAACAGGTGCTACCTTCCGTAACCTTGATTGTTCCATGTTGGAATGAAGAACGCTACCTTCGGAAATGCCTAGATTCTATCTTAGATAATGATTATCCCAAAGACCGCATCGAAATTCTGGTTATTGATGGCATGAGCAAAGATAAGTCCCGGGAAATGATTAAGGAGTATGCGGAAAAATTTTCACAGCTTCGCATGATTGATAATCCCAAGCGAAATGTTTGTGCAGGCGTGAATCTTGGCGTTCAACAAGCCAAAGGTGAAATTCTTTTTAAAATGGACGCTCATTCCCTCTATCCAAGGGACTATATTGTCCGCTGTGTGAAGGCGCTCGAAACAACGGGAGCGGATAATGTGGGTGGAAAGTTTGTCATTGAACCCGGCGCTGACACGCCCATTGCCAAAGCGATTGCACTGGCCATGGGTCATCCCTTCGGAATCGGGCGGTATTATCAGTGGATGCATTCGCTTGATAAGCCCATGGAAGTGGAAACCGTTTCTTTTGGATGCTTCCGGAAAAATTTGTTAATCGAAAAGGAGCTTTCCTTTAATGAACAATTATCGCGGGGCGGGGATTCCGAATTTAATATGCGCTTGAGAGAAAAAGGTGGCCGGATTGTGCTTGTTCCGGACATTGTTCTCCAATACTTTGCCCGCCCCAACCTCAACGCACTTTGGAAACATCAGTTTAGCTGCAGTTATTGGGTGGTTTATTGGACCCGTTTCGGATGCAAACTCACTTTGCGTTCTTTTCTTCCTATGTTTTTTGTCTTGGGCCTCTTCGGTCTTTTTGTCATGATGACGGCTTTTCCTCGATCAGCCTGGGCCTGGATATGGGTTTTAGGTTTTGTTGTTTATGGAGTCCTGAATCTTTATTTCTCATTCGAATTAGCTTTAAAGAAAAACGATTTCAAAATGCTTTTTGTCATGCCCGTTGTTTTTGGAACCATGCATCTTGCGCGAGGATTGGGTTCTTTGTGCGGGGCTTGGAGGAGATTATGGTCGGTGGTGGAAGTCCGAAAGTAGCTGTCCTAATGCCGGTTTATTATGGAGAAAAACCGGAATTTCTGAGCCGGTCGATTGAGAGTATTCTCACTCAGACTTATCAAAATTTGGATCTTCATCTTTATCAAGATGGACCTTTTGGAGAAGAGCTTGCTGGGATGGTGAAGTCTTACAGCGATCGGTATTCCAACCTAATCGTCTATCAAAATCCGCTGCGGCGTGGATCGGCGATTTGTATGAATGATATGCTTGAGGAACTCCTTTCGCGTTACTTGTATTTCGCACGTATGGATTCGGATGATATTTCCCACCCTGAACGCATTGCCAAGCAGGTAGCTTTTCTTGAAAGCCATACCGGAGTTGATGTCGTCGGCGGATCTATCGTGGATGTGGATGAAAAAGGGAAAGAATTAAAGCAGGTGAGATATCCCTTAACCCACGAAAAAATCACGCGTTTTTTTAGAAAGCGCAATCCCATGGCGCACGTTACGGTTATGTTCCGCCGGAGTTATTTTGAAAAGGCCGGTTTTTATCCGCCTGTCCGGCTTGAAGATGGGCTTTTGTGGATGCAGGGAATTCTTTCCGGATGTCGATTCCAGAATATTCCGGATTTTTTGGTCTCTGTACGTCGCACGGATGATTTGCTCAAACGCCGGTCTGGTCTTAAGAGAAACTGGCAGGAATTTCAGGTTAAATTAACCATTAACAGGAAATTAAGATACGGCCTAAGTTCTTATTTTTATGCTCTGGCCATGTTCGGACTACAAATTTTGCCTGTTCCCATCAAGAGAATTCTTTACAAAAGGTTGCGATAAGCTATGACAAGTGATGGTCTCCAGCAAATGGAAGCCAGGAAAAAAGAAGAGATCGATTTTCACAATCGGTTACGCAACAAAGATCTGGCCAAGGATCCGAAGCTATTCAAATATTACACGTCCAACTACAAATTTTACGCAGTGGATCGGGCAAATCGGAAGTTTTGTGAAGACTGGATCCGTGAGCGATGCGCAAGCAAAAGAGTGCTGGATTATTGTTGTGGTGATGGTGATTATTCGCTTCTAGCGGCACGCGTCGCTGCTACCACCGTGGGGATTGATATCTCGGATGTGGCCGTTCACAAATGTGCGGAACGCGCGCGGACCGAAGGGCTTGATTCTAAAACCTCATTCCATATCCGTGACGCCGAATCGACCGGTTTTGAGGACCACGCTTTTGATGCCATTATTTGCGCCGGAGTGTTGCATCATCTCGACCTTGACCGAGCTTACCGCGAATTGGCAAGGCTTCTTGCGCCCGGTGGCGAAATCATTTGTATGGAGGCTTTGGGACATAATCCATTGATCCAATGGTACCGACGCCTGACGCCGCATTTGCGGACAGCTTATGAGGCCAAGCACATTCTAAAAATGAGAGACGTTCATAAGGCCAAAAAATATTTTCGCAAAATCAATGTCCGTTTTTTCCACCTGGCCACCTTGTTGGCCGTTCCTTTCCGGAATATGCCAGGATTTCGTGGCCTTTTGAGCTTTCTGGAAGCGGTCGATTCTGTTCTGCTTCTAATTCCGCTTGTGCAGAAAATGGCCTGGATGGTTACCTTTACTCTCGGGGATCCGATAAAGACATGAAAATGATTGCCTATCTATTGGCAAAGCGCCTTTTCGACATTTTTCTCGCTGGATTTTTCCTTGTGCTGCTAAGTCCGATTTTTTTGATCGTGGCCCTCATCATTAAAGCAAGTTCGCCGGGGCCGGTTTTTTACGGAGGGATACGCGCGGGGCAAGGCGGGCGTTTGTTCCGGATGCTGAAATTCAGAACCATGATCGCAAACGCTGACAAGTTAGGAGGATCTTCAACTCCCGAAGATGACCCGCGGCTTACCCGAGTTGGGAGGTTCTTAAGGCGGTATAAATTGGATGAACTACCGCAATTTTTGAATGTGTTGTTGGGAGAGATGAGCTTTGTAGGACCAAGGCCTCAAGTGGAATGGGCAACCAAACTTTATACGGATGAAGAAAAGGTCTTATTGAGCGTTCTCCCAGGCATTACAGACTATGCATCCATCCGATTCCGAAATGAAGGGGAAATCCTACGCGGCAGCAGTGATCCCGATCGGGATTACTTTGAAAAAATTGCTTCCGAGAAAATCCGTCTTGGTTTAGAGTATGTCAAAAACCGCTCCCTCAAGGTGGATCTACGGATTCTCCTTGCGACTGTTTGTGCCTTGGCGGGGCAGAATCCGGATTGGATATTTAACGGAAATGACAAGGAGTCTAAATGAGGTCATTCAAACAGTTATCCTCACTTGCCAAAAAGATCAGGACCCACGTGTTGAAAATGACTCATCGCGCAAAGAGTGCTCATGTGGGCACGTCACTTTCGATGGCCGATTTGCTCGCCGTGCTTTATGGAGGCATTTTGCGTGTGAGGCCCAAAGAGCCGGATTGGCCTGAACGGGATCGATTTATTCTAAGCAAAGGGCATGGATGCGCAGGACTTTACGCAGCGCTGGCTGAAGTTGGGTTTTTCCCCTTAAGTTGGCTTGAGGAATTCTATCAAAACGGTTCCATTCTTGCAGGACATATTACCCACTATGTTCCGGGGGTTGAGGCATCGACTGGCTCCTTGGGGCATGGGCTTTCGATTGCTTGTGGGATGGCTTTGGCTGGAAGGCGGGAAGGAAAATCGTACCGTGTCTTTACCCTCATGAGTGACGGAGAGTGTGACGAAGGTTCAGTTTGGGAGGCGGCTTTGTTTGTGCCGCATCACAAGCTCGACAACCTGATTGCCATTGTAGACTACAATAAGATTCAAAGTTTGGGCACCGTCAAGGACGTCCTTGATCTTGATCCTTTTGCTGCGAAGTGGAAAGCGTTTGGCTGGGCGGTTCGCGAAATTGACGGTCACGATTACAAAGCAATCGAAGACGCCTTGAAAAATATTCCGTTTGAATCTGGAAAGCCAAGTTGCGTGATTGCCCATACCGTGAAGGGTAAAGGCGTGCATTTTATGGAAAATTCTCTCCTTTGGCATTACCGATCTCCAAATGCAGAGGAGTTGGAGTGCGCTCTAAAAGAGTTGGAGGAAGCCTTGTGAGGATTGCTTTCTTTCGCACCCTTCTTGAATTGGCTGAACAAGACAAGCGGATTCATTTGGTGGTCGGCGATCTTGGATTTGGAGCTGTAGAGCCTTTTGCTGAAAGGTATCCCGATCGATTTCTCAATGTAGGTGTTGCGGAACAGAATATGATTGGGATTGCAACTGGCCTCGCCTTGAGCGGCAAAATTGTTTTTGTCTATTCCATCAGCAATTTTCCTACCCTCAGATGCCTCGAGCAAATCCGTAACGATATTTGTTACCACCGCGCCAGTGTGAAGATTGTAGCTTCGGGAGGCGGCTTTGTTTATGGCGCTCTCGGCATGTCCCATCATGTGACGGAGGATATTGCGGTTATGAGGGCACTTCCCGAAATGGTGGTGGTAGCTCCTGGGGATCCGAGTGAGGTTGAACTTGCAACTCGTGCTGTCGCTTCTCATTCGGGCCCTTGTTACCTTAGACTTGGCCGTACGGGGGAGGCTCGGGTTCATCAAAAGAACGTTTCTTTTCAGCTGGGCAAGGCCACTCTTGTGCGTTCCGGCAAGGATGTCACTTTGATTTCGACAGGTGCTCTTTTAGAAACTGCCTTCCAGGTGGCAGAGGAACTGGAAGAACAGGGAGTGGAGGTGCGGGTTTTGAGTATGCACACACTTAAACCTTTGGATTCTGAAGCCGTGCTTGTGGCTGCCAGGGAGACCCAGGCGATCGTTACACTCGAAGAGCACAGTTTGATTGGGGGATTGGGGAGCGCAGTTGCGGAGGTGTTGGCAGAATCTAGTGAAGTGCAAGTTTCTTTTAAACGACTGGGCATTCCCTCAGGTTTTTCCTCTTGTGTGGGTGATCAGGAGTATCTCCGAGCTGTCCACGGACTCTCCAAGAATGGAATTATGCAGTCCCTAAGACCAATCCTGAGTCTCATTGAAAGGTAATACGATGGTGCAAACGGCGCAACGAATAGAGTGGAAAGTTCGGTTTGTGGACTACCCCGCGCAGTTTAGGAAAATGGAAACCGAAATCATGGAGACGATTCGAACAGTACTTGAGCAAGGCGATCTCATCCTGCGCCACCAGTTGCGAGACTTTGAGGAACGTCTCGCTGCTTTTGTGGGAACACAGTTCGCGGTGGGGACCAGCAATTGTACAGATGCTCTTCATCTTTCGCTGCGGGCGGCTGGAATCGGGGCAGGGGATGAAGTGATCACGGTTTCGCATACCTTTGTTGCAACTGCCGCCGCAATCCATCATGTAGGCGCAACTCCCATTCTCGCGGACATTGGAGATGACCATAATATAGATGTGAAGCTAGTTGAACAAGCCGTCACCCAACGGACAAAGGCGATCCTTCCAGTTCATCTGAACGGTCGGCTTTGCGATATGGAACATCTGATGTCGGTCGCCAAACGGCATAACCTCATTGTCATTGAAGATTCTGCCCAGGCGCTTGGTGCCTCTTTTAAGGGCAAGCGCGGCGGTTCTTTTGGATTAGCCGGTTGTTTTAGTTTTTATCCTGCCAAGCTCTTGGGAGCTTTTGGAGATGCGGGCGCCATGACGACGAATGATGAGACCATAGCTCAAAAAGTCAGGTCTCTCCGAGATCACGGCCGGAACAACTTAGGCGGAGTGGATGGTTGGTCCTTTAACTGTCGCATGGATAATTTGCAGGCTGCGTTACTGAATCTAAAAATGGAAAAACTTTCGGCATGGATTGAAAGAAGGCGCCAGATAGCCCGTTTGTATCATGAGCGCCTGTTGCCTATTCAAGAGCTGAGACTCCCTCCGCTTTCTGATTCCGATGGAATTTATTATGACGTATTTCAAAATTATGAAATCGAAGCCAAGGAAAGAAATGCTCTCGTTCGTTTCTTAAAAAATAAGGGAATCGAGGTTCTTATTCCCTGGGGTGGCAAGGGGGTCCATCAGTTTAAAAACTTAGGATTGTCTGAGTTCCATTTGCCCAGAACGGAACGTTTATTCCAAGAGGTGCTTCTGCTGCCGCTCCATCCGGAATTGTCCGATAATCAAATCGAATATGTGAGCGATGCCATTCATGAGTTCTACCATCGTTAGAGGTCCCGATTTTACAACCGTGACGGAAAGACCTGGCGGCCGCGCCACACAGGAACAGCTTTCTATGCTTTACACACGGTACCATTTCGCGGCTTCCTTTTGCCAGGGGAAAGACGTTTTGGAAGTAGGATGCGGGGCAGGCCTGGGGTTGGGTTATCTCGAACGTTTTGCCCATCGAGTAACGGGTGTGGATATCGATGAACGGAATCTCGAAGCGGCAACGCGGCATTATGCGAACAGGCAGAACATCCAGTTCCGACAAATGGATGCACATGAATTAGAATTCGAAAGTCAAAGCATGGATGTCGTCATTCTTTTTGAGGCGGTTTATTACCTTCGGCATCCCGAATTATTTGTTGCTGAATGCTGCCGGATTCTCCGGCCGAGCGGGACCCTTTTGATTAGTTCTGTAAATCCGGAATGGGGAGACTTTAACCCCAGCCCTTTTAGCGTCCGTTATTTTAAGGCCTGTGAACTTTCTGCTTTGCTGGAGCAATACGGATTTCGGGTCCAGCTTTACGGGGCTTTTGCTACGCAATCATCTTCCTTGAAATCAAAAGGGATCTCGATTTTGAAACGTGCAGCGAGGAATCTTCGGCTGATTCCCCGTACGATGAAGGGCAAAGAATTTTTAAAACGCCTTTTTTTTGGAACGCTCGCGACACTTCCGCCGGAAGTGGACGATGAGATCGCACCATACACGCCGCCGTCGCCGATTCAATCAGACGCGCCGGTGCCGGTCCGACAGTACAAAGTGCTTTATGCCGTAGGTCAGATCGAGTCGGCTTCAATGGAAGGGAAGAACAAGGGATGAATCAATCTTTTTTGCGAAAGACTACATTACTCGCTTTCGATACCGTGCTGATCAACCTTTCCTTTTTGCTCGCTTTTGTCATCCGTTTTGATCAAACCCCGGAATTCTCGGAAGTCATGGCCCTTTACCAGCGATTAATCCTTCCTGTTACAGTGATCCGACTGACCACTTTTTATTTTTCGGGGATGTATGAATGGTCCTTCCGTTATGCAAGTCTGAGCGAAGCCATCCGTTTGCTGGGCGCGGTGAGTTTGGGTTCGCTGCTGATGGTGGTTTACATTGCCTTTTTCTTTTTCCATCAATTTCGGACCACGATCGGTCGTTCGGTGCTTGTGATGGATTTCTTGATCTGTCTTTTTTTTGCCGAGATTTTAAGGTTTTCCTTCAGGGGTCTGAGTAAAATAGGGCAGGAGATCCGTCATTATTCCCGCCGTTCGAATTTGAACCGAGCCTTAATCCTTGGTGTTGAAGATGCCGGAGATCTTCTTGCGAGAGAGTTTCTTGAACGTTCTGAATGGGGTTACTGGCCTATTGGTTTTTTGGACAATGATCCCAAAAAATGGGGTGCCCGGATTCATGGGATTAAAATTTGGGGAGCTTTCTCCGAACTATCCCGCATTGCGCAGCAACAGAATGTCCGAAGTGTCATCATTGCACTGTCCAAAATCTCGCGTGAAGAAATTCAGCAAATTGTCAAAACATGCCAGCAGTTTCATCTTGAATGCCGGATTGTGCCTCAGACTTCCTATTTATGGTC
>JACOVU010000094.1 GCA_016177155.1 Candidatus Omnitrophota bacterium
ATCACGGGCGTTGCGGCGCTATTAATGCTGTAATTAAAACTGGGCGCATATTCCTTTGGATTCAAATAGCCGCCACTTTCAAGCACATGAGGCGGCCCAGGAGGTATAGCATCCTCTTGGTCTAACAAACCCGATGGAGGGAAACTTCCCGTATTCAATTCATAAAGCCGAACGGCATTGGAAATGGTTTTGAGGGTTTCAAGTGCGTCTTTCGCTCTACGATTTTCGACACCTTGCTCCAAGCGAGGAATGACGAGCGCCGCTCCAATCGCCATAATGACGATCACAAGAATCAGCTCAAGAAGCGAAACCCCACGCTGATAATTCAGGTTTGTCATTCCCGCACGCTTGAAGCGGGAATCCATAGATCCCCGACTAAAGATTTCGGGGATGACACACTTGTCAGATTTAGGAAGGATCATGGTTTAAATCCTAATTTAACCCCGGCTCCATTTTTCGCGCTTGATCGAAAAAACACCCGGCGTCGCGGGCGGAGGATTTGTTCTTAAGCTTTCGTTATAATCAAACTTCCGCTCGGGAGCAGTGTAATAGCCAGGGTCAGAGCCATAATATGCTGGCTCGCCCGTTCCATTGTCATAAAGTTCCCACGATTTCCAAAGTGCGGACAAAACCCCGGAAAAACGCAAAGTCATCGACCCTCCAGCGTGAGACCAAGATTCTTGAAGGTTGATTAAATTCTCAAGCCCGCCGCTATACTTCGCTTCATAAAGAGGAATGGTTGGATAAGGTGCTGGCCAATATAATATTTGGCTTTGTTTTATAGTACCTTGTGTGGTGACCGTCACTGCCCAGCAAGGATAGTCGGCAGAAGTATAGTTGGCAGGACACGTAGGACATTCCCAAGACAGGCATTCATACGTATCATCTTCTTGATCAACTCCATCGCATGCTTGACCCACAGGACAAACCAAAGAAGGACCGCACTGAGTTGGTGTGCCTAAGCATGTTCCCGAACTTTTTGTACCGATGGTCATGTATAGAGCTGCCTTATATAAAACGCCGTAATGAAGACCGGGAAACTTTCGGATTCCAGGAGGAGGCTCGCTCTCAGTGCTTGGAACATCAAGGAACATAGTTCCACGTTGGCCATACAACTGTCCTCTAGCGTACTGCACCTCTGGCTGTCCACTCGTAAATGCACTAAGAAACCTGCCTGTTCGGGAGGCATCTGCCACGATTGGAATTTCATTCCAATTGAGCAATCTTGGATCAACGCCCGCACCACAATGGTCGTTTTCAGGAGTTTGACCAGGCAAACATTTGGGTGTAATACAATTGGTCTGACCCTCAAACGTACAATAAGTTGTTATTGTCCGATAAAAATCGCTCAGCTTATTGAGATAATAAATTCCTGTTTTCCCAGGATAGGGACACGTCACGGGATCGTACTGACATTGTACTCCAGAACCTCTGTAGTATTCGCAAGCGGCAGGATTATTCGGCGTTCCATCCGATTTCAACCCACCCGAGCAAGAAAATGATCCAACAGTACCGGTAATTTGGGGCTGCTCACAGCCACTGGGATCGGTTTTGCAGGAAGAAAATCTCTCTTTCAAAAGAGAGGGGAGAGTTCCGGTTGCAATAGCAACATTAACTATCACATTGCTTTGAACTTTTCGGTCATAGGCAGCGCTATCCTGCCATTCATTCGAAAAAACTCCGATGCTGTCGCTAAAAATGGCTGCGGGAGGCACTCCACAATTTTTTGCATCCCACTCACTCTCAGTACAGTTTCTCCCTTTGGAATAATCGTAAGTATCGTAATCACCCTGAATCCATAATCTTCCATTCGTAGCAACCGTAAAACCGTCTTGAGGAAGTTTTTTTCCGTTCACTAATCTTGCAATGGTTGGATAATTAGCAGCTGCGGTTAACGGATAAAGATGAATATAAACCATTTCGCTGTCACCATTCATGGTCATGAACAATTTTTCTAAATCGACCGTGAGGACTTTTCTGCCACCAGTACCAATTCGATCATCCCGAAAACCGCCGGAAATAGTGACGACTCCGGCATTAACCAAGGCGGCAAGATCAGAACTATAATTTGCATTCGTGCATGATCCTGTACAGTAAAGATTGAGATTTGCCTGCGACTGAAACTTTGAGTCAATCATTTCCGGAGTATCTGGTTCGGTAGCTCGTGTCCCGAAACTGCCTGCAGGAAAAATCGAAGTTAAAGGCTCAATAATCAAATGGTCGTCTTTAGTGGGGTCTCCGGTCGAAACGATCTGCTGCGGCTGAAGGTCGAGCACATTACGACCAAGAGGAGACGCATCCTCATCGTCACCCCACCAATTTGAATTCCTTGTAGGATCACTTGACGCTGGATCTGCCAGCGTCCATTCCGCCACTAACCTAGGAAGACTTCCCGGCGCAAAGGCGGAAGACGTGTTCATTTTGCTTCCTGAAGGTTGAGTGCTATAAGTAGGAGTGTAACTTCTGCAAATAATCAACCAAGACCCATTAACCGAGCTTAAGTTAGCGCACAATTGCTGCAAAATAGCGTGGGAAGGGGTAAGTCCCACCAAACTTCCACTTTCATTCTCAGCAAAAATAGAATTATTGCCTCCAGCTACAGCCGTGCCGCTTGCATTTGCCAATTTCGCTCCGTTTCCAGCATAATAAAAAAGAGGAAGCATCGGAGACTCCCGGCCATCGGTCGCATTCGGATCATAGGTAGAGGGGTAAAGCTCTGCTCCATCAGCTGGAGGATAAATACTTGAGTTGTCTGTCGCATAAATGGATGGAATACCTCCCGTTGCGAGAGCTTGTTGATAAGCATCATTCTGCAACATATAGTTTTTTCCCATCAAACGTTTGAAATAAAAATAGATATTTTTCGCGCTCTGGAGTACATAATTTTGCGGGTTGTTTGAAACCTCATAATCATCTGCGCGTATCAACGTAAGCGTGCGCCCGACATCATCCATGAGGTAAATGTTTTTATTAGAAAATACAGGTCCTTGAAGGGTCATGTTAGGGCCGGGGATAATTTCAAGATCTTCATCATAAAAAACCGAAAAATCAAAAAGGTTCCCTTTTTTAATCAAGGCTTGCTGCGTCGCTTGTGTCTCAACTTGAGTGGTCAGGTGCTTGGCAGCGACGGTAACCTCATATCGCCTGGCGTTCCCAAGATCATTAAGCTCTTTAATTGTGACGCTTGAAATTTGAATCCGACTTAATGGGTCCGGAAACCGAGCTCGAAGACCGTTCGTCTGACCTTCATACCAATCATCGATCAGATAGCGCTCGAAGGTCTTTCCATTGGTAACTGCGTCGGCATCAGCGCCAGTCACAATTTTATTCCCATTTCCATCTGATTGAGTTTCGGGAAATCGATCCGTGGTTTTTATATAATCGCTAAACAGTTTAAACGTTCGGTCAATCACAGCTTCCGTAAGCCAATGGGCTTGATTCTCATGGGAGATGCGCTGGATCTCGCGCTCATGGCGCATCATATTGACAAACATCCCGCCGATCGTGGCCAGGAGACCCACGAGAAGAAGGATTACGAAAACGAGAGCAAACCCTCCTCTATTACTCGTCATTGTCCGCCACTCCGCCGAACAGCGTTGGACGGATCCGTCCTCTGGCGGAAAAGATGGCGGATCCGTCCTCTGGCGGACGAGGCGACGGTCTCGCGATGACGGATGCTTCTTAAGATGCTTCATTTCATTACACCCCCCTCAATAAGATCGATTTTGTAATCCCCGGCAACCGGATTATCTTTGGGACACCACCGTAAACTTTGATCAATCTTGCTGTTATATTAATCTGAACCAAATTATCAGTACCGCTTGGAATTTCAAATAAGGATTTGCCCGTCTTTGGAATCAGAACGCCTTGCGAAAGAATTTGTGTTGTGGAATTGCCACCGCCTGCGGGCACGATCACTCTTGAAATGGTAGATGGCGCTGGGGTTGGTTTATAAATATATAGAATTCTATTCTCATCTGGATCCGTCACCTGAAGGCACTGAGCGCCGCTTGGACAATTGGGAACGCCTGTTGTGACCGGATTTTTTCCAGAGACAATGTTGTTTTCAATATCGCGAAGGACATACTGTAATTCATTTTGAAGGCGGACTTCATCGCCAACCGCGGCGGTTAATCGAACGGAAGATACATTAAGAGTTGTGGCAGCAAGAAAGATCATCGAAAGCATGGTTAATGCCAAAATGAGTTCAAGAAGTGTCAGCCCTTTTCTATTCATCATAATTTACTCCTGATACAACACTGTCACCGCTGATTCGCTCCGCTGAGCGCCAAGCCGATCATTCCACTGCAATGTCACTTTTACTTCCTTCATTTTAGGATCCGCTGGCGGCGTATCTGTCACTTGAGTGGTTAAAGTTCCTATGGTGGTTGTCCCTCCACTAGTTGGATCAAGAAAAGATAAACTCGCTGTTGGCTCCCCCCAGCTTACTTCTTCCTCAATCGTCCCATTGTTGGGAAGGCCGCCAGCCTTTAATTCATTCATCTTTTTTTCAACAAATGAAACGGCGATTGCTTTATCCTGCGATCGAATGGACATTCTCTTGGAAAATGAAATGGTCGCAAAAATACCGCTGGCTAAGACACTAATAATGACTAACGCCAGGATAACCTCTACCATTGAAAAACCGCTGACATTGCGAAGCAACGGTCTCCTGTCATTCCCGCACGCTTTAAGCGGGAATCCAAACTCTGGATCCCCGCTTCCGCGGGGATGACAACCATTAGATTGCTTCGCTTCGCTCGCAATGACGTTGCTATCCATCC
>JACOVU010000095.1 GCA_016177155.1 Candidatus Omnitrophota bacterium
GCCGATCCTGAAGGAAACGCCGTTTCTTATCAAGAGGAAGTGACGGTCAAAGACAGTTACTTCTTTATGGTCGCACTGGGTGAGCAGGAATTTGGGTTTAATAAAATTGACGGCAACGTTGAAGTGGTTGGCCGAGAGGATAAATTCCACCACGATTTCTATCAAGAGGGCCGTCTCGCTTACTATTTGAAAGGGAAGATCAAAGGAAAAGCTCTCGTAACTTCCCGTTACGATACGGGTGATCCGAGAGGCGAGCTTTTCACGAATCTTGATCCCGATGCGTACTATCCTGTTTATGGGGACAGCTCACAAATCAATTATGATGCCTACGATACGCGCGAGCGGTTTTACATTTTGGCTGAAGTGGACAAGGCGTCACTGAAGTGGGGAAGTTACCACACAAATTTGACCGATACAGAGCTGGCCACGCACAACCGTACGTTTTCGGGCCTTAAAGTTAAATACGATACGCTTTCTACGACTCGATATGGCGATGCGAAACGCGGATTTGTGGTGTTTACCTCGGATGTCGATCATTTAGCGGATCACAACGAATTCATTGGAACGGGTGGATCTTTATTTTATCTTCGGAATCGGAACGTGATTCAGGGAAGCGAAAAAGTTCGAATTGAAGTACGAGATAAAATTCAGGAGGTGACCGTTTACAACCGCGATCTCGTTTACGGAACGGATTATGAAATCGATTACCCTGCAGGACGGATTATTTTAAGACGTCCGCTATCCGCCGTTAGTTATAGCGATACCATTCTCACCAACGATATTTTGAATGGGAGCGATACCTACTTGATTGTGGATTATGAATTTGATCCCCAAGGGTTTACTTCGGATCGAAACAATGGTCTTCGTGGATACACCCATTTAGGCGATCATTTCCGTGTCGGCGCTACAGCGATCGAAGAGAGACGAGATGGGCGCGATTATGATTTGCGTGGCGTCGATCTGGTAACAAAATTTGGAAAGAATACGAAAGTGACCGCTGAATATGCAAAATCGCAGGACCGAACGCAGCGGAATTCTGTTTCCTTTAACGGAGGTCTTACGTTTACCGATGTTCCCACGGGGAACAAAATCGTCAAGAAAACAAACCGTCTTTTTGACGACGCCTATTTAATCAAAGCGGAAACCAAACTGAAAACCAAGACAGAAGTCACAGGGTATGCTCAACAAATTAATGCAGGATTTGCGAATGCGAATCTCATTCGTCAAGCGGGGACTCGAAAAGCAGGCATGGAACTTCGTCAAAGGGTGGGCGAACATACGCAACTCAGTTATCGTTTTGATCGTCAAAAATCAACCGATCCTGGTAATCAAGCAGGCGTTTTTGTCACAAGCCCTGAGGAAACCCGAACTCATACGGCTCAGATTAAGACCGAGTACGACCGCTATCTTGCGATCGGAGAGTACCGCAATCAAGATGTTGGGATTTATGATCTCGAAGATCGTAGTTTGAGAACTGCTTTGGATGAGGTTCAATTTAAGAATGCGGCAGGGGTTAAGGCGGGTTATAAAGTGAACTCAGACCTCATGCCTTATGCGAAGGTTCAAACTTCGTGGGGCGGACATGCCGAGCCGAATCATCAGTTTGGCGGCGGGATCGAAGCCAAAGTGTTGAAGGGAAAAGGAACGGTTCAACTCGAGGAAATGGCGGGCACGATTGGGGACTCGACGAAACTCGCCTTTGACGTTAAGACCTCAGATACCACCAATGTCTATACCGCATTTAAAACTAGTCCTGATGCCGAAGGGCAAGGCAGAGTGTTGAGCACGACGATTGGAAGTTCCAGTCAGGTGAATGCAAAAAGTCGGGTTTATAGCGAACGTGAAATGGCGAGTTACCGATTAGGGGAACGCCTTTCGAATATTATGGGTTATGACACAAGACTGAATGACAAATGGGGCATAGCCGCTAGTTTTGAGCGAAGCCACATCTATGACATTCGAGAAATCAACTCGAACCGAAATGCAGGCGCTCTCGAAGTGAGTTACTTGGAAAAGGATTTTCTTAAAGTGATCAGCCGCTACGAACTTCGTTATGACGGGGCGGATCGAGATCAAGTTCAGTGGCTCTTCCGCGATACCGTGGATTGGAAAATCAATGAGGACTACAGCTTTTCCGCCCGTTTCAATCGATCAGATACGAACCGCATTACCTCAACCTTGTTTAATCGGGACGGGACATTTACTGAATTTAACACGGGGGTAGCGTATCGCCCCGTAAAGCATAACCGTTTGAATGTGCTCACGCGTTATACTTGGCTTCATGATGTCGGCGTGGAAAGTCAATTTGATACGCCCGATGTTTTTGGTATTCCGGTCGAAGAACAGGCGCACATCGGTGCTATCGAGTTCGGTTATGAGGCGCTTCCTCCATGGCTCGGTTGGGTTGAAAAATTTGCGTACCGAAGATCTTCCCTTCGGGCTCAAGGAGATACTTTCTATATGAGTCATTTCCTTTGGGTGAACCGTTTCAATTTCCATGTGGTTCGAAAATGGGATCTCGCGTTGGAATACCGGATGCTTTGGGATGCCGAACTTCTTGAGGCCATGAAACATGGTGCTCTCGTTGAACTCGACCGTGAAATTATGGAATACGTCCGCTTTGGCATTGGCTATAACTTCACGGATTTCGATGATGATTTAAGGTCTTTGAACGATTTCAGTGCCCACGGATTTTTCACGCGCCTAAGCGGTAAATTCTAGTTGCTCGGTCTAAGGCTTTTCATTAGAATGTCGTAATATAGTTGAGAGGAAAACCAATTTGAAGCAAAACATATTATCGATCATTTTTGTTTTCGTGACGGCTGCCGTTTTAGCGAGTTGTGCCTCCACCAAGGAATATCCAAAATATGACCAGGTGCTTGTTTATGATCGGCCTTATGACTATACCTATCTCAAAACACTCGAAGCATTGAATACGCTTCCGGGGTGGGTGCTTGAAGAAACGGATAAGAATGTAGGTTTGATTGTGGTACGGAATGTAGAGTATGGCCATCTCTTCGATCGGGATAAATGGGTGGCTAAGTTCATTGTAAAAAGTTTAGGTCGGAAGAAAACTTCGGTTGAGCTTGCTCCAACTTCCCAAAAATTAACGCAGGGGGGTGATCTTCTCAAACGTATTGACGATGTCATGCAGGCAGCACAAGCCGCAAAGAGTGTGCAAGAGGTTCCGACAGCGAGCAACTAAGATTTTTAACCATTGATGAACGTTAGAATAAAGGGGGGACAGACTATAGTCTGTCCCCCTTTTAGGGAGAAAAACCCCGCTTTTTTTGTTTACCCCGTTAGATTTCTCAACTACCTTTAAACGTTACCCCGGAGTATAATTTTTCTATCCTTGTAATGACGATTATGAAAACAAACTTGGCTGTACAGAAATCTAACGGGGTGAATGGCGCAATCATTCTCAAGTCGGTTAAAACACACAATCTCAAAAATATCGATGTGACCATTCCGCACGGAAGCTTGACGGTGGTAACGGGCGTGAGCGGTTCAGGCAAATCCTCGCTTGCATTTGATACGCTTTACGCCGAAGGACGCCGTCGTTATATGGAATCCCTCTCAGCTTATTCGAGACAGTTTCTCGAACGGATTGAAAAACCGGATCTGGAATCTGTAACCGGCATTCTCCCTGCCATTGCGATCGAGGCAAAAAATGTGGTGACGAACGCCCGTTCGACCGTTGGCACTCAAACCGAGCTCAATGATTACATTAGACTTTTGTTTGCCAGGGTTGGGGTGACTTATTGTTCGATTTGTGGAAAGAAAGTGGGACAAGATACGGCAACTACCATTTTTGAAAAGGTTTTTGCCGAGTTAAACGGTTCAGAAATAACCATTGCTTTTCCGGTTCCAATCGGCAAAAAGGAAAAATCGTTTTTAGCCGAGATCTTCGGGGAATTCAAGAGACAAGGGTTTTTAAACTTTTTGCTTGGTGGCAATAAGTTGAATTTAACAGAAGCAGAGAAAAGATCCAAAAAAGACCCTCATGGAATTCTCGTGGTGGTGGATGAATTGAATGTCTCCGCTCCCAATCGCTCGCGTTTTTTAGATTCGCTTGAAACCGCGCTTAAATATGGGAAAGGTGTTGTTGTGATTGCAACTCAAACAGGCAGAATGTATCAAGAGAAGCGGTTTTCAAACCGGTTTCATTGTGCTGATTGCAACCGAGAATACCGAACGCCCAATCCCAACACTTTTTCCTTCAATAGTCCTCTGGGCGCTTGCTCTGAGTGCCAAGGTTTTGGCCGTATTATTACGATTGATCAAAACTTAGTAATTCCCAATCCGCGCCTTTCTCTGGCAGAGGGTGCGATTGAACCGTGGACGAAGCCAAGTGCTTCCTGGGAATTTCGGCAGCTTAAGGAGTTTTCGAGGCGAAAGAAAATTCCGCTCGATATTCCTTTCACTCAGTTGAAATCCGGGCACAGAAAATGGATTTTAGAAGGTTGTGAGGGGGATGATTTCTTTAGCGTTCGGGATTTCTTTGACTATTTGGAAAAGAAAACGTACAAAATGCATATCCGCATTTTCTTGAGCAAATACCGCGGATATATCACTTGTCCCAAATGTCAAGGGGCGCGTTTAAAACCAGAGGCCTTACAGGTGAAGGTGGACGGCAAGCATGTTGCCGAATTGAGTAGGCTTACGATTCGGGATTTAAACCTTTTTTTCAATTCTCTTAAGCTTTCAGAACATGATGAAACCATTGCCGAGCCCGTCCTTCTCGAAATCAGAAATCGGCTGTCCTTTCTCATTGAGGTAGGACTTGGGTATTTGATGCTCGACCGACTTTCCAGAACGCTTTCGGGAGGTGAAGCCCAACGAATTCATTTAGCTGCTTCTTTGGGTTCAGCTCTTGTGGATACGCTTTATGTTTTAGACGAACCCAGCGTAGGGCTTCATGAACGGGATCATTTACTCCTCATACGGCTTCTTGAGAAACTCAAGGGTTTGGGCAATACCGTGGTGGTCGTTGAACACGACCGAACCATGATTGAAGCAGCAGATCAAATTATTGACTTGGGGCCTTTAGGCGGCGAGTGCGGAGGCGAAATCGTTTTTTCAGGTCCGTTCTCTCAATTGCAAACTGCCAAGAATTCTTATACGGCTGCCTACTTCAGAAACGAGCTTAAGATTGAACGCCAAAAAACAAACGGCCATGCGAAAAAAAGTATTCGTATTGACGGAGCAAAAGAACACAATTTAAAAGATATCGCCGTTGAGATTCCACTTCATCAATTGGTTGTCATTACGGGCGTTTCAGGATCGGGCAAGAGTACACTGATGTACGATGTGCTTTATGGAAATTATGAACGATGGTGCGGCCGTCCCATCCAGGACGTGGGGCAAGTCAAGACGATTGATGGTTGGGATGAAGTTCAAGATCTCTTGCTGATGGATCAATCTCCGATCGGGCGAACACCGCGCTCCAACCCGGTTACTTATATAAAGGCATTTGATCACATTCGAAAAGTGTTTGCTCAAACTCAAGATGCTCGAAGCAGGCGACTGACGGCAGGTCATTTTTCGTTTAATGTTCCGGGCGGTCGGTGCGAAAAGTGTGAAGGAGGTGGGATCGAAAAAATCGAGATGCATTTTTTAGCGGATATTCATATTACGTGTGAAGCTTGTGGCGGATCACGTTATCAATCAAAAATTTTGGAGGTGAAATACCGCGGAAAAACGATTCGCGATGTACTTGACATGACGATTGATGAAGCGTTGGATTTTTTTTCCGCCGGAGGCGGAAAGGACGAACCCAAGATTTGCGGGTCGCTCAATATTTTGACACAAGTAGGACTGGGATATTTAAGGTTGGGCCAATCCGCTACGACGCTTTCTGGAGGAGAAGCGCAGAGATTAAAATTGGCGGCTGAGCTTGCGCGCGGTGGTAGGGGCGGGCCTCTGTGCCCGCCCGATAAAACAACGGGCGCCCACAGGGGGGCACCCCTACTGTATCTTTTTGATGAGCCAACGACAGGGCTTCATTATTATGATATTGCCATGCTTCTTTCGGCCTTTGAAACCCTGCTCAAACGGGGACATTCGATTTGTGTGATCGAGCATAATATGGAAGTCATCAAATGTGCTGATTATGTGATTGATCTAGGGCCTGAAGGCGGGGAGGAAGGTGGAGAGGTGATCTATCAAGGACCTCTCAAAGGACTGCTTGAAGTTCCTTGTTCCTATACGGGAACTGCCTTAAAAAAATACCTGTGTCGCTGATTTGACTTTTGTAGGTCACTGCGCTAATACTATTGATTGAAAGAGGTCATATCTTAATGAACAGAGCTTCGTTTCGGAACGTGTTGGTGTTTTGGGGTATCCTTTTCTTCTCCTTATTATTAAGTGGGACTACCATGGCTAGTTTTGACCGAGATCCTATTGAGGAAACCCAAACCAAAGTCGTTCCTGTTACCCAAGAACTTCTCACCCGTGAGGGAGAACCAGGGCCTGCATCTCCTACCTATAAAGTATCCGATACCGCTCGATTTTTAGTTAAAAAACCATACGAAGAGGTCGAAAAAAGTATTCTAGATGATTTATCAGGTGAAGAAGAAGGTGTGGTTTCGGAGGAAGACTGGTTCTCTTGGGACGAAGAGGAAGGTAGTCCAATTCTGTCAGAACCTATTGAGAATAAATAACTTAGCTAGTTCTCTTCCTGAATTGCGTTCCCTTGACAATTGTTAATTTTAGCTGTATTCTTCTTTGATGGAGTTGTGAGTCCATTTTTGAACAACCAAACCGTAAGGTTATAAGAGGAAAAGTAGGATGATATGAGCAACTATTACCGCCGAATGAAAATGTATTTCTTAAACTACCGGACAAGGATTTTAGTGGCGTTTGCTTCAATCCTTCTTGTCATTCTTTCGATATGGGGAATGATGTCGCTGGAGTCTTATTACCGGAACATTACCCTTGCGACTATGCCGCTTCAAATGTTGATGGTGGCCATGAACGCAATTATTTTCGTTTATATGTATTTAACGGTCATGCGAGACGGCTTTGCAAAAATGGACAAAAAAATGATCAAAGCCGCCGATGTCAGTGTTCGTTTTTCGGATGTGATCGGAATCGATGAGGCGAAGGAAGAGGCTTGGGAAGTGGTTCAGCTCATTAAAGACCATGCGAAGCTTAAACAAATCGGCGGAAAAATTTTGCGCGGTATCTTAATGGTTGGTCCTCCAGGTTGTGGGAAAACGTATCTCGCCAAAGCGATTGCGACTGAAGCGGGTCTCCCTTTCCTTTCCATGTCCGCCAGTGAATTTGTAGAAATTTTTGTGGGTGTTGGTGCTTCCCGTGTGAGGAAACTATTCAAAAAGGCACGTTCATTGGCTTATGGATTCGGCGGATGTGTGGTATTCATTGATGAATTGGATGCAATGGGACGCAACCGTGTGTTTAATCAATTTGGCGGTGGTTCTGAAACCAATTCGACGCAAAACCAGTTGTTGGTTGAAATGGATGGTTTGCAAGGCCGCGAAGAGAATGTGATCATTATTGGCGCGACGAATGCTCAAGAAGAAGTTCTCGATCCGGCCCTTCTTCGTCCCGGCCGGTTTGATCGAAAAGTGTACATTATGCGCCCTAATCTTGATGGACGAGAAAAACTTTTCCAATATTATTTGGGGAAGGTGAAGCATGACCCATCGATTGACGTCGGTCACCTCGCTCGGAAAGCGGTTGGAAAATCACCGGCTGAAATTGAAAACATCGTGAAAGAATCAGCTCTGATCGCAACGCGCAACGGTAAAGACATCGTATCCTATAAAGAAATTACGGAAGCGATTGAACGGATCGAACTCGGAGTCAAGAATAAGATTAAGATGCAAGACTCTGAGAAGCGCATGACGGCTTATCACGAGGCAGGTCATTTGGTTACCCTTTATCTTTTGCATCCAACCGACGATGTGTTTAAGGCATCCATCATCCCCAGGAAATCGAGTCTCGGTGTTGTTCACCATCAACCCCGTGAAGAATATTTTTCTCATGACCGTGACAAACTGCTTGCAGATATTAAAGTGGCGATAGCAGGTTATGTCGCAGAAAAACTGATCAAGGGCGTGACCACAACGGGTGTCACAGCTGATTTTACAAATGCAATGAAAGTCGCGCACTTTATGATTTGGAAACTCGGGATGGGAGTTTCTGGATATATTGGTGACTATACCGCAATTCCGGAAAATGAGCTTTCAGAGACGCTCAAGTCGAAATTAAACGACGACACAAATCAAATTCTCAGGGAATGCATGAAAAACGTCGAGCAATTACTGACTAATGAGAAACCTATTTTCGAGCGTTTCGCGCATGAATTATTGGTCAGGCAAGAATTGGAATATGATGAGATCGAAGCCATTTTTGCCGAATACGGAAAAGCAAACCCCCGTGCTTTTGGGACTAAAGCAGCGACCCAAGAGCCTAATGGGAAAAAGTAATTTGTTTAGGGTAAGTTTTAAATTTCGAAGAGGTGTGTACTCGACTTTCCTCGCAGGTAGTGTATTTTTGCTGGTAGCGGTTATATCGGGGTGCGGCAAAGCAAGCTATCCCGAAGGCAAAATTGAAAGAGCAATTCAAGAAATTTGCAGCAAGGAATATGGGATAGAAGAAGTCGAAGTTAAGTTTACGGGAAAAACCGTAGGCGTTTTCCTTCCGCTTAAAAAGTTATTTACTACCGACGTTCGCGAAGAAATTCTTGCGGGTCGTATTTCCAACCTAGAATCGCTTTTCGAACCCGAACCTCAAGCTTTAGAACAATTGGAGAATGTGCTCTTTACGATTTCAAGGGTTCTTTTGAGTTCTGACAAATCGGTTGACTTTTATATTTTGGAAGCGACCGATGTAGAATCAACAGGCCTTCAATTGATTCTGACAGGCTTTGTAGGTGATGTGAAACGGGTGAGACTCTGGGACATCTCACGATCTGAGTATCGGAAAAGGGTTCTCCACGAACTTAAATTTAATCGGGCGGTACTTTGGGAGAAACCGATTCGGGATTTTTTTCGGGACGTAGCAGATTTTGACTTGGAGGAACTTGCGAAGCGTTATTTCACCGCTCCCATTACCCCAGACAACGTATCGCCGCTTTTATATCAATTTTTGGGTTCCTTGAAAGATAAACAGAACGTTCGAGTCGAACTCAGCACCGTGAGGAGTCAAGCGAACCCTTCTTCTCAAGCATTGGTGTATGTGAAGCTCAAGGAAACTTACGAATCCAGAC
>JACOVU010000101.1 GCA_016177155.1 Candidatus Omnitrophota bacterium
GCCCACAGGGCAGCGGTGCAGTCCCTGTGGGACGGCCAGTGACCTCCTCGTCCGCCGGAGGACGGATCCGTCCGATTTTTGGCGGACAATGACGGCTGTGATTAAATATCGAGATTCCGAACTGCTTTCGCATTCCGTTCAATAAATTGGCGGCGTTGTTCCACTTCATCGCCCATGAGAATCGTGAAGATTTCATCCGCCTCGACCGCATCTTCCAAAGTCACCTTGAGAATGGTGCGTCTTGCCGGATCCATCGTAGTTTCCCAAAGCTGCTCGGGGTTCATTTCTCCAAGACCTTTGTAGCGTTGAAGTGTCATTCCTTCTTTTCCAATTGCTTTGACGGCTCGAAGCACTTCCGAGAGGTTTCTAAGCAGATCCGTTTTCTTCCCTGATTTGAGTTCAAAAATAGCTTTCTCGCCGCCTTCAAAGTCTTGAATTTCAAGATTGAATTTTTCAAGCTTCTTGGCCACTTTAATCAGCTCGTGAGCCTCAAAGATTTCGATCACTTCGAGCGTTTCCTTCTCTTCCGGCTGAGCATTTTGCTCTGCTCCTTCGGTTTTGGTTTGAAGAGCAGGCGCTTTGCCTTTTTCCTTCTCTGCTTCTTTGGTCATTTTGGCAAGCTCCTCGTCCGAATAAAGGAACTCCTCTTCCTTGTCCTCGCGAGATTGGACCAAATAAGACGGGAACGCCTTTTTCTTGGCGTCGTAGGCCGCTAAATACTTTTCGAAATCAATGCCTTTGCGCTCAATTAAATATTTAACCTCTTCAAACTCCAAAAGCGTCTCCAAGACAGCCTTGAGCTCTTTGTCTGAATACGATTGCTTATTCTTAAGATCCTTAAATGTTGTGCCGTCTATGCCGAATTCAAGCAACATCGTATTCATTTGCTCTTCTGTTTGAATGTATTCTTCGCGCTTTCCCTTTTTGATTTTGTAAAGCGGTGGCTGCGCGATATAAATGTGTCCGCCTTCGATCAATTTTTTCATTTGCCTGTAAAAGAACGTGAGCAGAAGCGTCCGAATGTGCGAGCCGTCCACATCCGCATCGGTCATGATGATGACTTTGTGGTATCTCAACTTTTCGAGATTAAATCCGTCGCCGTCAGCACCGGCGCCAATGCCTGTTCCGATGGCGGTAATCATCGTGCGGATCTCTTCGTTGCTTAGAACTTTATCAAGCCTCGACTTTTCAACGTTAATGATTTTCCCGCGGATGGGGAGGATGGCTTGGAATCTTCGGTCTCTTCCCTGCTTTGCCGAACCGCCTGCCGAATCTCCTTCGACAATATAAATTTCGCAGTTCTTGGGGTCTTCATTAGAACAGTCGGCAAGTTTTCCAGGCAGCGATGCCGATTCCAGAGCGCCCTTTCTGCGGGTCAGTTCACGTGCTTTGCGGGCCGCCTCGCGTGCTCTGAGCGCAAGCAAAGCTTTCTCAACAATTTTATTGGCGATGCTTGGGTTTTCTTCATAAAAAGCCGTGACGCCGTCATACACGACGGAGGAAACAATACCTTCAACCTCGCCGTTGCCAAGTTTCGTTTTGGTTTGTCCTTCAAACTGCGGCTGCGGGACTTTGACGCTGATGACAGCGGCAAGCCCCTCCGACAAATCTTGTCCGCTGAGCGAGCCGTCAATTTCTTTGAGTGCACCTTTAGATTTTGCGTACTGGTTGGTCGCACGCGTGAGCGCAGTCCTGAACCCGCTCATGTGCGTCCCACCTTCTACCGTATTAATGTTATTGGCAAACGAAAAAATATCTTCATTGTAGCCGTCGTTATATTGGAAGGCACACTCGACTTCGACATGTTCTTTTTGCTTGTCGATATAAAAAATCTTATTGTGAAGCGGATGTTTATTTCGATTTAAGTATTCGATAAATTCGGAAATGCCGCCTTTGTATTTGAACGCGTGCTCTTTCTTCGAACGCTCATCTTTGATGGTAATTTCGACGCCTTTGTTTAAGAAGGCAAGTTCTCTCAGCCGATTGGAAAGTGTTTCAAAGCTATATTCTATCTTCTCAAAAATGGCTTTGTCGGCTTTGAAGGTAACGGTGGTGCCCGTCGATTTGCTTTTGCCGACAATGGTAACTTTAGTGGTAGGTTTGCCTTGTTCGTACTTTTGGCGGTACACATTTCCGTCGCGAGACACTTCCACTTCGCACCACTCGGAAAGCGCGTTCGTTACCGAAACGCCGACGCCATGGAGCCCGCCTGAAACCCGATAAGCTTTAGAATCAAATTTGCCGCCTGCATGAAGCGTGGTCATGACTACTTCAAGCGCAGATTTTTTCTGCGTTTTGTGCATGTCCACGGGAATCCCGCGGCCGTTGTCTGTTACCGTGACGCTGTTGTCAGGGTGAACGACCGCTTCGATCTTATCGCAGAATCCTGCAAGCGCCTCATCAACAGAGTTGTCCACGACTTCATAAACTAAGTGGTGAAGCCCTCGCGGTGTTGTGTCCCCAATATACATCGCGGGGCGCTTTCTGACGGCTTCTACCCCCTCAAGAACTTGAATTTTTGTGGCGTCGTAGGCGGAGCTTTGGGCTTCCGCTTTTTTCTCTGTTTTTTTGGGTTTCGGTTTTGCCATGGTCTTCATTATCGGTTTATCGGTTTAAAGGACTATCGAATCTCTCCTACGTAAAAACGAATGTCTTTCACTTGGTCTTCCCCAAGCTGGTTCTTGAGCCGTTTTAAAAGTGTTGGTTTATAGCGCTGGCTGAGCTCAAATGCAAGTGTCGAATCATCCACCCAAACAGTCACCCGCCCATTTGGACCGATTCTTGGTTTTGTGTGTTCTGAAAAACGAGGTCCCGCAATTTTTGGCCAGCCCTTGGCCAGCGCTGACTTTCTTTCTTGCTCCGGAGTTGACCAGTGCGTAAACAAACTTTCTAAAATCGGTTTGAGTGGCTTCTCTTCCATGGTGGTTAGGAAAGCTGCATGGGCATTACCACATAAAGGTAGTTGTCTTGCGCTTTGAGTAAGCCTGGTTTGTCTGGTTCTGTCATTGAAAGCGTTACTTTTTCAGTCTCCAGGTTTTTAAGCGCATCGATTATGTATGTGGGGTTAAAACCAATACTTAAATCATCTCCCCTCACTTCAGCTTGAATCTCTTCTTTCGCCTCACCTAAGTTTGCCGCTCGGGAAGATATAAGGAGTTTGCCTTGCATAAAATCCAACTTTACCAACTGGTTCTCTTGTGAGGTGAGAATGGAAGCCCTCCGCATTGCCGAGAGAAGCTCTTGGCGGTTGATTTCCGCTGTTGTTTTCTCTTCCTTTGGTACAACCTGCTCATAATTGGGGAATCGGCCCTCTATCAATCTTGAGATGAGTGTGGTTTTATTAATTTGGATAATGGTTTGGTTTTGCGCCCAAACAATCTTCACCACCCCCACTCCCTCGGCCAGCGCCTTCATCAACTCTATAATGGTTTTGTTCGGAATGATTGCTTCTAGGAGTGTGTTCTTATCGAGGTTTGTTGCGTGCTCGATATAGGCTAGGCGCTTTCCGTCTGTTGCAACAAAGCGGGCCTTGCTGTTCCTCACCATTAGAAGCACTCCATTCAAAGCATAGCGGGCTTCGTCTTTGGAAACGGCGAATGCGGTTAGTTGTAAGCAGTCCCGTAGTGTTTCTTGTTCTAACTCAAACGTTTGTTCTGGTGTTGGTTCTGGTGGTTTTGGAAAGTCGTCTGGTTCTAAACCCATAATTTTAAAGAACGATTTGTTTGTTTTAATGTTTACGGCACTATTTTTTCCAACTATAACCTCAATTTCTCCTGTCGGTAACTCGCGGATAATCTCATAAAGCTTCTTTGCTGGAATAGTCACGGCACCTTGCAAACCAACAACTGCTTGGCATTCCGTTCGGATCCCTAACTCCAGGTCGGTTGCGGTTAAAATAAGCCGGTCCGGTCCGTTGTTCTGGATTAGGATATTGCCAAGAATTGGAATGGTTGTCCTCCCGCTTATGGCACCCAAAACAGAGGTGATTGCTTTTAAAAAATTGTCTTTCTGAACTGTAAACTCCATAACATTAGTTACTACTGTACTATCTTTTTTTAAAATCGTAGTCATCTTAGTAATCTCCTTTAAAGTGTCGATAACTCCACAAGTGTTTTAAATAGAATAACTTACAACTATACAACTTGTTTATAACTAAGCCTTTTGTATCAACAACCTAATATCCTCAATGTCGCTTTGAGTCTTTCCACCCCCCGAAACCCCCCGTTCAATTTTATTGCAGGCATGTATAACGGTGGCGTGCCCACGACCGCCAAAAAAACCGCCAATTTCTGGCAGTGAATGATCTGTCATTTGACGCACCAAATACATAGCAACCTGCCGAGGATAGGCGATTGATTTCGACCGCTTTTTCGCCCGAAGGTCAGGTACCTTAATCTGAAAGTAGTCACAAACCACTTTTTGGATTTGATCAATCGTGAGCTTCCCAACCTCTTCTTTTAAAGCATCCTTAAGAATTTCTCCCACCCGGGGAACATCAATTACAGCCGAGGTAAGAGAACCATAAGCCACCACACGCATTAAAGCTCCCTCCAACTCCCGAATGTTGGATTTAATTTTATCTGCAATAAAAAAGATAACATCATCTGGGACAGAGACGGTCTCGCGCTCAACTTTCTTTTTTAAAATCGCAACCCGCGTTTCAAAATCAGGAGGCTGGATATCTGCAACCAAACCCCAACCAAACCGCGAAACCAAACGATCCTCCAAACTAGGAATGTCCTTTGGCGGCCGATCGCTTGAAACGATAATTTGCTTGTGAGCATCATACAAAACATTGAACGTATGGAAAAATTCTTCCTGAGTTGATTCTTTCCCAGCTATAAAATGAATATCATCCACCAACAAAACATCCGAACTTCGATATCTTGCTCTAAATGCTTGTGTGGAGCGGTTTTGGATCGCCGATATAAGCTGGTTTGTAAACTTCTCCCCCGACATGTAAACCACCCTTGAGTCCGGGTTCCGGCCCAAAATTAAGTGTGCAACACCCTGCATTAAATGGGTTTTCCCTAACCCAACCCGGCCGTATATAAATAACGGGTTGTAGTTTTTCCCGGGGTTTTGTGCGACTGCCAACATGGCAGCGTGAGCGAAACGATTACCGGGGCCTACCACAAAATTTTCAAGCGTGTAGCGGTCGTTTAAGAGTGAGATTTCTTGAGAGGGGTTTTTTGGGGTCGCGGGAGGATGTGAGGAAGACGGTTTAAAAGAACGGTCATCTGCAACATAACGGATTTCCAACTTTACTCCAAACGTCTCGGCAAGCGCACCACGGACAATTTCATGGTAATGATCTTTAAGCCATTCAGCGTAAAACTTGTCTGGCACTTGGAGATAGATGGTGTCAGATTCAAGTTTGAGGAATTTGAGGGGCGCGACCCAAGTTTTAAAACTTTGGTCGCTCAGTTCTTGTTGAATTCTAAGAAGGGCTTTTTGCCAGAGCTCAACTTCTTCTTTGGGCTCCGCCGCCGTGGGGGTTTGAGCTTCTTTTGCACTCATTTTATATTATCAACAAGTTATAAACACAAATAACTAAGCTGTTTAAGGAAATAAACTGATAATAATGAACAACTTATAAACATTTTGTGAACAATACATTTAAAGACGGAAAAAACCCGCCTTTGGCAACTGTCTTATGAGGTAGTTGAACCTTTCCTTTGCGAAACCTGCGGCGTGTTGTCAAATAGGCTAAATATCCACAGACATTATAACAAAGCAAGCACTAAGCGCCACAATTATTTTTTGAAGGTTTTTATGTCGCCACGCCCGCCTGCCGGCTTTCTTGACTTAGGTCCTTTTTCTGTTATAATCTTCGGCCAACCACCATGAAACGAACCTATCAACCTTCCAAGCGAAAACGGAGATCAAAGCACGGGTTTCTCGAGCGAATGAGAACACGTGGAGGCGAGAGCATTTTAAAGCGAAGACGACGGAAAGGTCGAAAACGCCTAACTCCCGTATGAGCATCCGCAAGGCCTCGTTCTCGAGGCAAATGCGCGTGAAGCGGTCAAGTGAATTTCTCAAGGTATTTAAAAACGGCCGATCACTTCGAGAAAACGGCGTGCAAATTTATTTTCGGGCGAATCAACCTCATGACAAAAGCAGATTGGGAATTGTCGTCAGCCGAAAAACGTTTTCTCGCGCCGTGGATCGAAACCGCGCGCGCAGAATGGTTCGCGAATATTTCCGGGAAAATCACGGAAGGTTTCGCGAAAAATACGATCTCATAATCCGAATCATAGAGGGCGCTAAAGTATTGTTAGAGAATAACTTACATCAAATTTTAGAGCGAGCGATCGAACGCGCAGGCCTTTTTACAAAATGAAAGCAACAAACAATTTTTTAAAAAAACTCGCACGTTTTTTTATTCGCACTTATCAAATTGTGGTTTCTCCAGTTTTGGGGGCTCGGTGCAGGTTTTTTCCTTCCTGTTCTGAATATGCGCGCCAAGCGTTTGAGACGCACGGCGTTTTTGAGGGCGGTTTGAAAACCCTCGGCCGCGTTATGCGTTGTCACCCCTTCCACCCCGGCGGTTACGACCCCGTCCGCAAATGATCCCACCACCTCCGTTACTCGACGCAAAGCGTCGAGAACTTGTAGAGTTTCAAAAGGACGCTATAGGTATTCGACGGCGTCCTTTTGGAACGGAGGTGGTGGGATGAATTCCGAAAAGCGGTTTCTCGTCGCAGTTTTAGTTTCTTTTTTGATTTTAGTGTTTTATCCCGTTTACTTGAAGTGGGTTTCGCCTAAGTCCGCTCAAACCGCGGCCACTCTTCAAGAGCCAGTCTCCAAAACACCGGAAGCTGCCAAACCACCTGCCGACAGCCCCGAAATCCAAGCACCTTCCGAGGTCCAGGCTAAGGAAACGATATATCCATTTTCTCATCAGCATTTTGACGTTGAGTTTTCAGCTCGTGGGGCGGTAATTAAAAAGTTGGTTCTTAAGAGCTGGAGCAAGACAAAAAACGGCGAAGTGGTTTTGATTGATCGAACGAATGGGGCAAGCGCATTTCTTGCAACTATCCCCGGCAAGGGAGCTAATTTTGAGAACAAAGTGTTTACGCTGAACTTTTTAGACAACCAGAGAGGCGAAGTCCAATTTTCAAGCGAAGACCCGGGGAGATGGCGGGTCGTCAAAACGTTTCGCTTTGGGGCCGACAAACCTATCATTCAATTAAGCGTTGAGGTTGAGAATTTAGGGAGCTCAGACGAGGTTGTTCCTGTCGAACTCACCACAGAGTTGAACGTGGACACCGCGCCAAAGAACGCGGGGCTTCAAGCAGAAGCATTTATGTCGCTCCAAGATAAGGTGGTTTCTGCTCATTTGAACAAGCTTCAAAAGAAACCCTATGTGGTTGAAGGCGCCGTTGCATGGCAGGCTCTCGTGCGGCACTACTTTACCGTTATTGTCCGTCCGGATGAGCCGGCCAAGCTTGCCAAAACAACCGTAGTTTTCGATGGCGTTGCCAAACTCATGCAAAACTCACTTCAGATGGCAGCCGTGCCCATTTCACCGGGCCAGAAGGTAACGAAGAATTTTCTTATTTACGCAGGGCCGCGGTATTTCAAAGATCTCAAAGCGTTTGGTTACGGATTTGAGCAGACGCTTCTGCACGGCGCGTTTGGAATTTTCCGCCATTGGCTTCTTACCGCTTTGCAATGGTGTTACCAATTAATTGGAAATTACGGTTGGGCCATCGTTCTTATCACATTTCTTCTCAAATTGTTGTTTACGCCTTTGACGCACATGAGTTTTGAATCCATGAAGAAAATGCAGGCACTTCAGCCAAAACTCAAAGCGCTTCAAGAACAGCACAAAGGGGATCAGGCAAAACTCTCAAAAGAAATGATGGAGCTTTATAAAAAGCACAAAGTAAACCCGATGGGAGGGTGTCTCCCCATGGTGCTTCAAATTCCAATTTTCATCGCGTTCTATCAAGTGTTAGCTCAAACGGTGGAGCTCAAGGGCGAGCCATTTATTTTTTGGATTCGGGATCTTTCCGAACCGGACCGTGCTTGGACGCTTCCCTTCTCACTCCCTTTGTTGGGAGATGGAATTAATATTCTTCCGCTCCTCATGCTGGGTTCGATGGTTTGGCAGCAGCGGCTTACCCCGCAGACCGGGACACCCGAGCAGCAGAAGATCATGATGATTATGCCGCTTATGTTCGGTTTTATTTTCTACAGTATGCCCTCCGGGCTGGTTCTTTATTGGTTTCTCAATAACATGCTTTCTATTTTTCATCAATTATTCATCAAAGGAAAAGCACTCCCCCATCACGAGGAATAGCGTGTAGCGCGGAGCGTGGAGCGGATAGTAAAAACAAGAAAAGAAGACTCTGAAGCTCGTTTCATAATTTTTAAAGTCATTTCCCTATTCGCTAAACGCTATACGCTAGTAATTATGGTTCACGATCGAACATACGACTCCATTGTCATCGGCGCAGGCCACGCAGGAACAGAGGCCGCGCTCGCCATCGCCCGCGCGGGCTACCAAGTTCTTTTTATCACCATGAACTTGGATTCCATTTGCCAAATGTCCTGCAACCCCGCAATTGGGGGTCTCGCCAAAGGCCACGTTGTGCGTGAAATCGACGCGCTCGGGGGCGAAATGGGGCTCGCCATCGATCACACCGCGGTCCAGTTCCGGATGCTCAACAAATCGAAAGGCCCTGCGGTTTGGGCTCCGCGCGCCCAGGCAGACAAAAAAGAGTACGTTCATTATATGAAACGAACCGTTGAGCATGAAGCCAACGTTGACCTCAAACAAGACCAGGCGGTCGAAATCCTTGTCAGAGACGGAAGAGCAATCGGCGTTCGGACGTTGATGGGCGCCGAATATCACGCCCAAACAGTTATTATTACTACAGGCACATTCATGCGCGGCCTGATTCATGTGGGCGATGTCAATTATCCGGGCGGCCGAGGAGGCGACCCGCCTTCCCTGGGGCTTTCAGATTCTCTTAAAAAGTTGGGTTTTGAAGTCGTCAGATTCAAAACCGGAACGCCTTGCCGCCTCCGAGAAAAAAGCATTAATTTTTCCGTTTGCGAGAAGCAGCCCGGCGATCAAAACCCAGAACCTTTTTCTTTCCGAACGGAAAAATTAAATCTTGAGCAAATGCCTTGCTGGCTCACTTATACCAACGAGAAGACACACGAAATCATTCGAAAAAATTTACACCGCTCCCCTCTTTACACAGGCCGCATTGAGGGAATCGGCCCGCGGTATTGTCCTTCCATTGAAGATAAGGTCGTGAAATTCGCGGACAAAAAACGCCACCAAATTTATCTTGAGCCAGAAGGCCGCGACACAGAGGAATTTTATGTGAATGGGCTTTCCACGAGCCTGCCGCAAGATATCCAAATTGAAATGGTGCATACGATCAAAGGTCTTGAGAATGCCGAGCTCATGCGATTTGGGTACGCCATCGAATATGATTGTATGCCCCCTACCCAACTCAAGCATTCGCTTGAAACAAAACGCGTTGAGAATTTATTTTTTGCAGGCCAAGTTAATTGCACTTCAGGTTACGAAGAAGCAGCAGCGCAAGGACTTATGGCGGGACTTAACGTCATTCGGAAGCTCAAAGGAAAAGAGCCTTTCGTGCTCGATCGCTCTGAAGCGTACATCGGCGTTTTAATCGACGACTTAGTTACGTGCGGCACAAACGAACCTTACCGTTTGTTCACCTCGCGCGCCGAGTTTCGTCTTCTGCTCCGCCAAGACAACGCAGATGAAAGACTCATGAAATATGGCCATGAATTTGGACTCATTTCATACGAAGTACACACAAAGCATGTAGCACATCGACATAAAGTTGCGGAGGAAATTGAAAAGCTTAGAAAGACAAAAGTTGAGAACACAACACTTGATAAAATGCTACGGAGGTCAGAATGTAATCTTAAATCTTTTTCAGATAATGGTTTATATTCTAGCGTTTTCGATGAGGTTACATCTAGAAAGATTGAATGGGATATCAAGTATGAGGGATATATCAAACGTCAACTGGCGGACGTTGAAAAATTCAAAAAGTGGGAAAAAAGAAAAATACCAGGAAGCTTGCAGTATTCAGACATCCCAAGCCTGAGCAGAGAGGCCACTGAAAAGTTGAGCAAAATCCGTCCTGAATCCATAGGCCAGGCGTCTCGAATCCCTGGAGTTTCTTCCTGCGATGTCTCAATCCTACAGGTATACTTAGCAAAACTCGCACGCGTTTCACCCCGTTAGAAATCACGCCTCCCTGAAGCTATTTCTAACGGGGTTTCACGTGAAACAAA
>JACOVU010000089.1 GCA_016177155.1 Candidatus Omnitrophota bacterium
TCCCCTGCCCGTTTGGGTTTAAATACGGGTTCAATATTTTTGATTTTCAAAATGTCTCTCAAATTATTAAATATATCGAGCACCGAATATTCTTCATGGCAGGCAATGTTAAACACTTCACCTGCAACCCCTTTCGCTTTTGCGGCGAGCAAATTACCTTTTACCACGTTGTCTATATAGGAAAAATCGCGGGATTGTTTCCCGTCCCAATGAATTTCAGGTGGCACGCCTCTCAGCAAACAATCAATAAAAATAGGAATGACGGCCGAATAAACCGACTCGGGATTTTGGCGCGGTCCGAAGACGTTAAAATATCTGAGGCATACCGTTTCCAAACCATACAGGCGCGTAAAAACCCTACAGTAGTACTCTCCCATAATTTTAGAAGCGGCGTAAGGTGACTGGGGTCTTGGAAGATCGTCTTCCTGGCATGGGAATTTTTCGGTATCTCCATAAACAGAAGAAGACGAGGTGAAGATAAGCCGTTTCACTTTTGCGTCACGGCTTGCCAAAAGGACATTTAACGTGCCGGTTACATTCACGTCGTTTGTTTCAACGGGATCATCAACGGAACGAAGCACGGCTCGGAGCGCGGCGATATGAAAAACATAGTCCACACCTTGGACCGCTTCGCGCACGATTTCTTTATCTCGGACATCGCCTTGGACGAACTCGATTTTAGATTCGACTGGAGCTAAATTCTCGCGTCTTCCAGTCGACAAATCATCTAACACTCGAACTTGGTTTCCCTCGCCGACAAGTGCATCCACCAAATTAGAACCGATAAATCCAGCACCACCTGTGACTAAGCACTTGGCCATGACTAGTCAACCTCGTCGGTTTCGTCTTCTGTCTTGGGTCTTGGGTCTTCGGCCTTTTTCTTCAGCACAACCCGCTCCCACCATTGATTGAAGCCCTGTTCGCCCCTTTCGAGGGCGGCCCCAATCTGTTTCAGACGACCGATGACTCGATCTTTAAAACCCCAGATGCGGCTTACCCATGATTGGTTGGTCCCTTCTTCCGTCGTGTATTCGTTATAGTTGTAGTAGTAATAACGGTAATCGACGGATTGAAACTCGACACTGGTGAGTACATAACCCAGAAGTTTGACGCCGGCTTGCTTAAACAGAATGCTCGCATGTGCGATAACACTCTTAGGCGTCCTCCCAGTCTGAATCACCATGAGGAGGCCGTCCACGTCCTTGCCGATGATTCCCGCATCCGCAACAGCCATGATGGGCGGTGAATCAATCAACACATAATCAAAATGGATTCGAAGCTCTTGAATGAGCGCTCGGAACTTCGTGGAACCCAAAAATCCAGAAGGATTATTGAGCCGCTCACCGCAAGGAATGACAGTCAGGTTCTCAATCGAATTACGAACCATCGTCTGCTTTGGGCTGAGGCCGTTCGAAAGATAACTGGAAAGCCCTGGGACATCTTTCTTGAGGCCAAGGTATTCTCCCACTCTGCCCCGCCTCAAATCTGCATCCACCAAGGCGACTTTCGTATTCCCCATTTCAATTAAGGTCAGCGCCAGATTGGTCGCGGTCAAGGTTTTCCCTTCTCCGTGAATCGCGCTTGAAACCATAATGACTTTCGCACCTTCCTTATCAATTTGGGTTTTTAGATTGTGGCCCAGCATGCGATATTGCTCGGTCAACACGGAAGTCGGATAATGATACGTCACGACCCGAACGTCGGGTTTCGCATTTCTCGCCACCTGAATCCCTCGATCCCAACGGGTAGCATCTTCAATTTGTTCTGGAACGGAGAAACTTGCCGGCCGCTTTTCAGGCGAATCCTGGGGCTCTCTCCCCTTTTGAATTTTTTCAAGCGCTTTGGAAAACTTGCTCATGTTGATGATCCTCTCTGAAATGAAGTTCCCCGACCGCCTCCCGAATCACGGAAGGACTGATCGATTTGACATCGGAAACAAATCCGATAAAAAGGGCGTGGTCGCAAAGTTTATTGATCAATCTCGGCAAACCATGAGAAAACTCGAAAATTTGTGAAAAGGTCTCAGGTTCAAAAAGAGAACCTAACTCCCGGCCGTTTGCTCGTGCAATATTCAGACGGTGCACCACATACTGCTTCGTTTCTTTCTCATTCAAAGGGTCGATATGGTAATGAATGGCAATTCGCTGGCGAAACTGCTCGAGTCTCGGAAGCTCCAATTTACGCCTGAGTTCAGGCTGTCCGATTAAAATAATTTGAAGCAGCTTATCTTTCTCCGTCTCTAGGTTGGAAAGCATTCTCACCTCTTCCAAGCACTGAGGGCTCAGATTTTGTGCTTCATCAATTAAGAGCACAACCTCTTGATTCCGTTGGGCTTCCAAAAGCAAATGTTCGTTGAGCTGAACAAGAAGCCGTTCCTTCGAACCTGATTTATAAATCACGCCGAGGTCTTCTAAAATGAGTGAAATAATTCCTTTGGGCGTCAGAAACGTGTTCGTGATCACCGCACTTTTAATGTCGCTTCCCAATTTTTTAAGTAGGGTGCGAGCCACAGTTGTTTTTCCTGAACCAATCTCGCCTGTCACCACCACA
>JACOVU010000100.1 GCA_016177155.1 Candidatus Omnitrophota bacterium
GAAATAGGATTAGTCGGAAAGGCCGTGGGGACCTATAATATCTATTTGGGCGGAAACCTGGATGGAACAAGACTCAACAAACTTTATTTAGAAAATGTTCCTCAAGCCGATATTGTGAAAACGCTTGTTCCGGTCTTTAAACTATTTAAGTTGAAGCGCAAAGGCGGAGAAGAATTCGGAAACTTTTGCGATCGAATTGGTATAGAACAGTTGAAGGAGGTTTGCCATGGAACAGTTTGAGGTTGCATTAAGCGGAGCGCAAGCGCGCGAACGCACATTTCTCAATCAAGTGTATCTTTGGATGGCGCTTGGGCTTGCTTTGACAGGTATCGTTGCCGGGGTCACGGCTTTAAGTCCAGGTGTGGTCGTGGGTCTTGCCCGAAATATAGGGCTCTTTATTGTACTGGCTCTCGTTCAGATCGGCCTCGTGATTTGGCTTTCGAGCCAGATTATGAACTTGAGTCTCATGACGGCCACGATCGGTTTTAGTGTTTACGCCACTTTAAATGGGGTTCTTTTCTCGTCGATTTTCCTCATTTATACGGCCACTTCAATAGCTTCTACCTTTTTGGTGACAGCGGGGATGTTTGGGGCAGTAAGTCTCTATGGATTTACGACGAAGCGCGACTTAACGTCGATGGGAAGTTTCATGTTTATGGCGCTCATAGGACTGATTCTGGCTTCGATCGTCAATTTGTTTTTCCGAAGCCCTGTTTTTTATTGGATCGTGACCTATGCAGGGATTTTTATCTTTGTAGGATTAACCGCTTATGATACTCAAAAACTCAAGATGATTCACCAACAGGGATTTGAATCAGGAGATGTTCTTAAGAAAATAGCGCTTCTTGGAGCGCTGACGCTTTACCTCGATTTTATCAACCTTTTTCTCATGCTCCTCAGGGTGATGGGGCGTAGAAAATAGTGCTTGCTTTGATTTTCGAGATTCATTAAAATGACGCCGTAAGATAAGGACAAGCGCTGGTTTGATGAAACATTGTAATTGATGATAACCGCAAGGATGATACACAGCCTTGCGGTTTTTCTTTTTTGGAGACCTGCGCGTTTTGAATGGAACAGCAAAGAAAGGGTAAGAATTATGGCAAAAGGTGTTGTGAAGTGGTTTAGTAATCAAAAGGGTTATGGTTTTATCACGCCTGAAGGTTCTGATTCAGGGAAGGATGTGTTTGTTCACTACTCAGCAATTACAGGTGATGGTTTCAAAACCCTTGCCGAAGGCGATCATGTAGAATTCGATATTACTAATGGTCCTAAAGGCGAGCAAGCAACTAACGTTCGTAAAGCTTAATTCAACTCAAAAAAACTTTGAGTCAGCTTCGATATCTGGGATATTGGTGTTGCGCCATATCCACAGTCCTCATTCTCTCTCTAGGACGAAACGCTATGGCGTTTGAACTGAAGACAAAAGCATTTGCTCCAGATAGTAAAATTCCTGCCCGTTATACCTGCGATGGTGAAAATGGCTCCCCCTCTCTGGAATGGGAAAGTGTTCCCCCCGCGACTAAAAGTTTTGCACTTATTTCTGACGATCCAGATGCACCCGTAGGGACTTGGGTGCACTGGGTTGTCTATGACATTCCAGGTTCTTCGACTTCGCTTCGAGAAGGACTTCCGCCTTCCGAAGTCTTGCCTGATGGTTCGAAACAAGGATTAACCGATTTTGGCCGCCCCGGATATGGCGGTCCTTGTCCACCTCCCGGAAAACCCCACCGCTATTTCTTTAAGTTGTATGCGCTGGATCAAGTACTCAATCTTCCGCCCAGGCAGACAAAAACCGATTTACTTCAAGCGATGCAGGGGCATATCTTAGCGGAAGCTGAGATTATGGGGACGTATGAGCGGAAGAGGTAGTTTCTTTTGAGGACTCGCGAGAGTAGTCAACGATTCGAATGCGGTTGAGTGTTGATCCGAGCCAAGCCACCCAATGATCTTCTTGATTCTCATGAGGAACATCCTTTAATACCTTTTCGCGAAGTTTTCGAACCACTAAATGTTTCCGAATAGCTTCTTCAAAATCTCTCGGACGACCTTGAAATATGTTTTGAATCCAATGTTCATATAACAGTTCATTAAATTGACCGTCTTGAGAAAATTGTTTTTCGATTTCCTCCCTCACCTCGTTATCCGATACCGAAACCCCTTCTTGTTTCGCAACTCGGCTCAATGCAATGACTTGCCATGTCAGGGATTTTAACGCTTCGAAGGCCATCGGTTTTGAATTGGGATCTTTTTCCTTTGTTTCTAGGTGAGTGAGAAGGTCGTAATACCGAAACGTAGTCAAAAATTCTTTGTGGGAAATTTTTTCTTTTCCGACCATTCCCATGGCGGCAGAAGCGCTCTCCTTGGAAAGCGAAAGGGTACCTATCCCCCAGATGATAAATGACAAAACGATGACCCAGATGATTACTTTTATATTTTTACGGTAAAACTTGAGCATAGCCCTATTATACGCATTATCCTTGTCTTTTAGAAGAGCTTATGATAATATTTTCCGACTTTCTTAACCCTTTAACGACTTAGACAAACTGTGAGATTTCTTAAATTTTCGATTGTTGTTTTATTCCTGCTCAGTCTCTCTAGTGCTGGGCTTACCGTTTATCTCTCCACGATCCGCGAAAATGAAAAGGCGAAACGTTTGTATTTAGAAGGGGTTAAGACGGATCTCGAAAAGCGAGTAGAAGCCCTTGAATCGGAAAAGAGCGACTTGGGACAAAGGGCAGCCGACCTTGAGATGAAGAACAAGGAACTCGGGCGCGAAGTTCAGGAGAGCAAGCAGAATTACGAACACGCAATGCAATTAATTCGGGATAAGGACCTTGATTTAAAAACCATTCGAAAAGAAGCGGAGGAAGCCCACCGAGCTTTTGAAAATGCCCAGCAGCGCAATGAGGAGTTGGAAAAAATTTTGGATGAGCTCGAGTCTCGAATGAGAAATGTGGAAACTCAAAATGCGCTGCCGAGTTCAGAAGCAGGTTATGTTGAACTAACGATGACGCCTGTTCGTCCCACCCCTGCTGCCGAGACATTACCAGAACCGGTAACACAGCAAGAGTTGCCACGAGAATCCGCTCTTGAGCAAAACGCTATTCAAAAAGTGATTCCCGTCACCGAACCGCCAAAACCGCCAAAACGAAGACGGTTTTTGGGGTTCTTTAGACGTTCGAAACAAACAGAAGAAGCCAAGCCAGTAGAGTCAGATCTTCCTCGGCCTGAGTTCAAAGAAGACATCAAGCCTGCTATCCCCGTTGTTCCCGTTGAGGAAAAAGCAGAGGAAGAAAAAGCACCGGTCCGCACGATGTCTACTCCGATAGTTAAAAGCGCACCTCCCATTGTGTCAAAACCAGTATTTCCGTCTCCGCCGACGCCAAAGGTAGCCGCCAAGGTTGAAGAAACATCGTTCGTTAAGAAGGCCGATCAGACGATTTCTCAAGGAAGCGTACTTTTGGTCAATCGAAAATATAATTTTGTGGTGATTAATCTTGGGTCACGTCAAGGGTTGGATATGGATGATATGGTTTCGATCCGGCGAGATGGAGCTGAGATTGCAAAGGCAAGGATAGAGAAACTTTACGATGATTACTCAGCTGCCTACATTACTGAGGAGCGAAGCAATCAACCCCTTGGAGAAGGCGATGTGGTTACCGCCATCTGATGCTCGAAAGGGGATTGCGTTATTTCTTGTTGTACTTGCCGTCACGATTTTTGCGCTCGTCGTATTGATCAGCATTCAAACGCTTGAACTGTTAAAGTATTTTCAAATTCCCGAATGACCAGACCGCTTCGAGCATTTTTTGTATTCATCTTCCTTTTGGTTATTTTGATGCCGCCTTCGAAACTTTTTGCTGATGACCGCGGTGATCTTCGGAATATTGTTTTGCGTCTTGATCGCGTCAATAAAGAGCTTGATGTACTCCGCTCAGAGCAAGAAAAGATAGCCAAACGTCAAGATGAAATCATTGAGACAATTAAAAACTTGAAAATCGTGGCACGGAAATGAAATTTTGGTTTTGTGTTGCCGTTTTCTCAGTTTGGTTTCTCTACGCAGTTCCGCTTTGGGCTGAACCAACTTCTGCTGAACTCCGCCTGGCCGAGCAAAAACTTGCGGCCATCGAAACTAAATTGAACCGTTTGAAAGCAAGCCAAACTGAGATCAATCAGAAGCATGCTCAAATTTTTCAAGAGCTAGATGTCCTAAGAATTTGGATTAGGCGTTATCGGTCGTGAATTCACTTACCGCCTATCCCGTCTCCCGCATTTGTGGCGAATATCTTCCGCCAGGCGATAAATCTATTTCACATCGTTTGACCATGCTGGGCGCGCTTGCTCAAGGTACAAGTCATTTCACTCATTTTTTGAATGCGGATGACTGCCTTGGAACAATGAAAGCGTTTCAGGCGATGGGGGTTCGTTTTAGGTTAAATGAGCAGGACGAGAACGAGAGGCCAAGCCTTACGGTCGATGGGGTAGGCCTCCAAGGACTGAAGCCGCCTTCCTATGAGTTAGATCTTGGGAATTCAGGAACAACGATGCGGCTTTTGCTTGGGATTTTGGCTGGGCAGCCTTTTGAGGCACATTTGACAGGGGATAATTCTCTTAAAAAGAGACCGATGCGGCGTGTGACCGAACCCCTTAAAAAGATGGGCGCGCGTATTACAGGTCGAGACAATGGTAATTTTGCACCCCTCACGATCCAGGGAGGTCCCTTAACAGGGATTAGCTGGGAAAACCAGATTGCAAGCGCTCAAGTCAAATCTGCCGTCTTATTGGCCGGTCTTTATGCTGATGGGGAAACCTCCGTGCTTGAACCCGTGGTTTCGCGGGATCATACCGAGCGGCTTTTGGCGGCGTTTGGTGCGCCGGTGAAGAGGATTGGGGCTCGGGTGGTGGTGGAACGAGCAAATCAACTTCAGGCCATACGCATTCGAGTTCCTGGCGATCTTTCCTCCGCTGCCTTTTTCATCGTTGCGGCGCTTTTAGTTCCTCAATCGGATCTTCTGATTCGAGGAGTAGGACTTAATCCCACCAGAATAGGAATGATTGATGTGTTAAAGTCCATGGGTGCGAATTTGGAAGTAAAAGTCACGGAAGAGCAAGGCGGTGAGCCCTTAGGTGAAATTCGAGTACGGACGAGCCGATTGCGAGGTTGTAAGGTTACAAGAGATTTAGTTCCTTCTTTGATTGATGAGCTTCCGATTCTGATGATTGCTTGCGCTTTAGCAGATGGGGAAAGTGTGATTCAGGGAGCAGAGGAATTGCGCGTGAAGGAAACGGATCGAATTCACTCGATGGTTACGGGGTTGTATGCGATTGGTGCGCGGGTCAAAGAAGTAAGCGATGGATGTGTGATGGAAGGCGTTCGGGAATTAAAGGGGGGTACGGTGTCCAGTTTTGAAGATCACCGGACCGCCATGAGTTTTTTAATTGCAGGCTTCAGATCCAAGGAGGGTGTTCGCGTCTCAGGTGCAGGTTGTATTCAAACCTCTTATCCAGGTTTCACTCGAGATTTGAACCTTCTCAGTGGTGGGACTCTGCCTGTCTGAGCTTAAACTTAAGGGGTTTTTCTTCTCAATCTGGGATGGGGGACAGGTCTCAGACCTGTCCCCCTTTGTGGCGCGGGGATTCTGCTTGACACTCAAAAATAATTACTGTTAAAATACCTTACTTTTTGAGGGACATTCTTTCTTTAAATTCCAACCAAAAGGAATAACATGGTTTTTGTCGACAAACTGCTCGGTGTCTTTTCTAACGATATTGGAATTGACTTGGGAACCGCCACAACACTCGTATATGTCAAAGGACAAGGCGTTGTCCTTTGTGAACCCTCCGTCGTTGCCATAGATCGTAATACCAATCAAGTCCTCGCCGTCGGCGAAGAAGCGAAACGGATGTTGGGAAGAACGCCCGGAAATATTGTGGCCATTCGTCCGATGAAGGACGGCGTCATCGCTGATTTCGATATTACCGAAGCAATGCTGCGCTATTTTATTCGAAAAGTTCACCGCCGAAGACCTTTGGTGACGCCTCGCGTGGTGATCGCCGTGCCGAGCGGAATTACGGAAGTTGAAAAACGCGCTGTGAAAGATTCTGCGGAACGTGCCGGTGCAAGGAGTCCAGTTTTTTTAGTGGAAGAGCCGATC
>JACOVU010000110.1 GCA_016177155.1 Candidatus Omnitrophota bacterium
AAAAAGCGATCGTTCAGACCTTTCGGACGATTAAGATCGAGTTTTTCCCGCCGAAACCGAAGGAATTCTTCATGGCCGTTCGAACTTTTGCAGGCCGTGCCCTGTTCGGAACATAATCCAAATCGCATTCGGGATCAGGCACTTCGTAGTTGATGGTAGGCGGGATAACTTCATGTTCCATGGCAAGAAGCGTTGCGATCAACTCAACGCTGCCTGCCGCTCCAATTAAATGCCCAATCATGGATTTTGTCGCACTGATCGGAATTTGATAAGCGCGCTTTCCAAATACTTTTTTAATAATCATGGTCTCAGTTTTGTCATTGAGCGGAGTTGACGTCCCATGAGCGTTAATATAATCAATTTCATCAGGTGTCACACCTGCATTTTTCATAGCGATCTGCATCGCGCGAATCGCTTCTTTGCCCTCAGGTTCAGGACTCGTCATGTGATAAGCATCGCAGGTCATTCCATGGCCTAAAATTTCGGCATAAATATGAGCGCCGCGTTTCTTGGCGTGTTCATACTCTTCAAGCACGAGCATTCCTGCGCCCTCTCCCAACACAAAACCATCGCGGTCTAAATTAAACGGGCGGCACGCTTTTGCAGGTTCGTTGTTACGAGTGGAAAGCGCCCTCGCCGCACAGAACGCTGCAAGAACTCCAGGATAAATTCCAGCTTCAGCGCCCCCCATAATGATGAAATCAACGGTATTGCTTCGAATCGCTTCCCAGGCGTAACCAATCGCATCAGAAGCCGAAGAACACGCGGTCGCAATCGAAAAACTCGGACCGGTAACCCCCAGCTCAATCGAGACTTGACTGGCACAAGCGTCAGGAAACGAAGCCAGCGCAATAAAGGGACTCACTCGATTAGGACCTGTCTTTAAAAATTCTTCGTAATGTTTCATGATATAACCGTGACCTGCCATGGCTGTTCCGATCATGACACCTGTGCGCTCACGGCCATTCGCGTGCGGATCTAAATGAGCATCCTCAACCGCCATCTTGGCAGCAGCTACTGCCAGTTGACTCGTGCGGTCCATGCGCCTTAAGTTTTTCTTGATGATCCACTGTTCGGGATTGAAGTTCTTGATTTCGCCAGCAAAGTGGGTGGCAAAAGCCGAGGGATCAAATGAGGTAATGGTAGAAACGCCGGACTTTCCGTTCTTGATTGCTTCCCAGAAGTTTTGTTTCCCGATGCCGTTAGAGGCAATCACGCCGACGCCCGTAACGACAACTCTTCTTTTTTCAGTCATGCTAGAGTTAGTAGTTCTGCCGAGTACCTTTGAGAGACAAGGCGATCTTTCGGTTTTCGTTATCGACATGCAACACTGAGACGTTCAGCGTGCCTCCAACATGAAATGAAGATTCGAAATGATCTGCTTGTTCATGAGGAATTTCAGAAATATGAACCAATCCTTCGAGTCCATTATCGAGTTCCACAAAAATCCCGAAATTGACAATTTTGGTAATGCGTCCGCGAACCGTTGAACCGCTCAAGAGGGATTGGGTCAGTCTCGGCCAGGGATCTTCAGTGAGTTGTTTCACCCCGAGAGAGACTTTTCGATTTTGGGGATCGAGTGAGAGAACCTTCGCGCGAATGCTCTCACCTTTTTTCACCAGCTCGCTTGGGTGAGCAACTTTCTTAAGCCACGAAAGGTCTGAGACATGAATTAAACCGTCAATGCCAGGTTCAAGTTCCACAAAAATCCCGTAATCCGTAATGTTTCGGACCCTGCCTTCAACCACATCTCCAACATGGCAACGCTCCGCAAGCGTATCCCATGGGCTTGCGCTCATTTGTTTAAGACCCAAAGAAATTTTGTGCGCCTCCTTGTCCACACTCAACACCGCCGCTTCTACTTCTGACCCAACGGAAAGCACTTCGGAAGGATGTGAGATGCGTTTCGTCCAAGACAGTTCGCTAATGTGGATCAATCCTTCAATGCCAGGCTCAAGTTCCACAAAAGCTCCGTACGGGACAATATTGGTGACTCGTCCTATCACTTTAGAACCAGAAATGTATTTTTCACCTGCCTGTTCCCACGGGCTTTTTGTAATTTGCTTAAGCCCCAAAGACACTTTTTCGCTGTCTTTATCAATCGCAATCACCATCACATCGATTTCGTCTCCCAAATTGAGAACTTCGGAAGGATGCGAAACTCGTCCCCAACTGAGATCCGTAATGTGAAGAAGCCCGTCAACGCCGCCCAAATCAATGAATGCGCCAAAGTCAGTGATATTTTTTACGCGACCTTTCATCACTTGACCCACCGAAAGTTTTTGAACGATCCGGCTGCGATTGGCTTCCTTTTCACGCTCCAAATAATCCTTGCGTGAAACGACGATATTTTTTCGTTTGTGATTAATTTTAACAATGACGAAAGAAAAGCTTTGACCCAGATACTGATCTAGATTTTTAACCGGTTTGATATCGACCAAAGAGGCGGGCAGAAATGCTTCCATTCCAATGTCTACCATAAAACCGCCGCGGACTTTCTTAAAGATACGGCCTTCTACAACGCTACCTTCCTTCGCGTTTTGAACTAAATCGTCCCAACATTTCTGGCGCTCGGCTTTGCGCTTGGAGAGGATCACCATTCCATTTTCATCATCCAACGATTCAAACAACACTTCAATTTCTTCTCCGACCTTAATGCTGGAAGGATCGTTAAATTCATCCAACTGCAAAATTCCTTCAGATTTATATCCAATGTCGACGATAGCCTCCCTTCCTCGGATGGCAATCACTTTGCCTTTTACGATTTGCCCTTCCGAAACCGTCTTGAGTGTCTTCTCGTAAAGCTCGGCGAAGGTAGTCGATTTAGGACGATTTTCATCTGTGAACATAGAAATTTAAAATTCTCCTTTTTCGTAGGTCGGTCGCCAGCTTTCGTAAGTAACTATGGGATAAGTACTTAGTCGAAAAAGCTGGTCGAAATTTGTTGTATTTTATCAGATAAAATTGAAAAGCAAAAGCTTATTTTTTGGAGGAAATTTGAAAGCGCCGGCGGGCGGCCTGCTTCAAAAAAATCTCTAAAGACCTGCGGGATTTCGACTTAAGCAAGGCCGAAAAACGGCTCACGAGGCGACTGAATCTGGAAAGATCCCGAAGGAGATTCCTGCGGTTCGTGAGAAAAATCGGAATCCAAAGTTTTGGATCTCCTTGGGCGATACGAGTGGTATCTAAGAAACCGCTCGCGGCAAAACGAAGCGAACGGTCTTCGGCGGCATGTATTAAGAGGGCGGTCACTGCATGAGGCAGGTGGCTAATTTCAGAAACGATTTGGTCATGGACATCCGGGCTTATTTTTTGAACTCGCCCTCCCAGTTTTCGCCAAAATGAAGACACGGCACGGACGGCTTTGGGATCCGATTTTCGCGTAGGCGTCACAAAAACAAAAGCCCCTTGAAAAAGATTCGCTTGCGCATGTTCTAAGCCGCTCAAATGAGAACCTGCCAAAGGATGTGAACCTACAAAACGAATATTCCTGAAATGTTTTCGGTCTGCCCAGTTTGCAATCACTGCCTTCGTACTCCCCACATCGGTAACGATGGTATGAGGCTTTGCGTATTGATCCGTCAGAGAAATCAATTTGGGAATAGTGTGAACGGGTGCACAAATGAAAATCAGATCGGCTTTTCGAACTACTTCTCGAACATTCGTATAACCTTCGTGAATGTATTTCTTACGTTTGGCGAGCGCGATCTTTTTTGGGTTTCGACTGAAACCAATGACCCTCGCCGAAGGAAATTTCTTACGAATTGCGCCTGCGAGAGACCCTCCGATCAAACCCAAACTGACGACCGCAAAAGTGGTTCGTCCCACGTGAGGTTTAAACGTCGCGCCCTACTGCCTTGGCAACGGCGCGGATTTCCTTCATGAGGTTGACAAAACGTTCGGGAAGCAGAGATTGTTCTCCATCCGATTTTGCCTCTTCAGGATTATCATGTACTTCCACCATAATCCCATCTGCTCCTGCCGCGACGGCCGCACGTGCAATGGGAGTCACATACTGCCATTTCCCTGTGCCATGCGAAGGATCGACCAAAACCGGAAGGTGTGTCAATTCTTTGAGGACGGGAACGGCATTGATATCAACGGTATTGCGGGTGGCCGTTTCAAAAGTTCGGATGCCGCGCTCCGAAAGCATCACCTTGAAATTCCCTTTTGAAAGAAGATATTCGGCCGAAAGCAAAAGCTCATTGATGGTGGAACTCAGGCCGCGTTTGAGTAGCACGGGTTTTCTCGACATTCCTACTTCTTTCAGAAGATCAAAATTTTGCATGTTGCGCGCGCCAATTTGCAGCATATCGGAATATCGGGAAACGAGTTCCACGGTACGGGTATCCATGACCTCCGTCACAACGAGAAGTCCCACTTCATCTGCCACTTCTCGGAGATACTTGAGGCCTTCTTCACCCAAACCTTGAAAGCTGTAAGGCGAGGTCCGCGGCTTAAACGCGCCTCCCCGAAGAAAAGCAGCACCTGCTTTCTTCACTTCTCTTGCGATTCGGCGGAGCATATCAATTCCTTCCACCGAGCAAGGCCCAGCCATCACGATAATTTTATCGCCCCCTACTTTCACCCCATGATCCATTGTGAATTCGCTGTTCTCCGGCTTAAATTCTCGACTCGCAAGCTTATAAGGCTTTAAGATCGGCATCACTTGTTCAACGCCGGGGAACACTTCAAGAGGTTTTACTTGAAGTTTCTCTTCTTCACCAATGACGCCGATGATGGTACGCTCAACCCCGCGAGACACCTGAGGGGTGAGGCCAAGCTCTTTTACTTTTTCACAAATATGATTGATTTGTTCTGGGGTCGCCGTGGGCTTTAAGACAATAATCATTTATTTTCCTTCTCCTTTTCTCAATACCTTCTTTAACGCATGAATAAAACGCATCAATTCAAAACGAGTTCCAATCGTCACTCGGATATAACGATCCAAACCGTATGCATTCATCGGACGAACAATGACACCGCGCTTCATTAAAGCGTCTGTTACCAAACGGCTGTCCCGGCGCACATCCACCAACACAAAGTTAGCTTCGCTTGGAACGAAACTAAGACCCAGCTTCGTAAATTTGCGGTACAGGTATTGCCGCCCCCGACTGATGACATGTTTTGTGCGCCAGAGAAACAAACGGTCATCCAGTGCCGCACAAGCACCGATTTGAGCAAGCCGATTCACATTAAAGGGCTGCCTCGCCTTTTCCAAATATTGAATCAGCTCCCTTGAAGCCATGCCGTAACCAATGCGCAGGCCTGCCAAACCATAGGATTTAGAAAAGGTGCGAAGTAAAATGATATTAGGTTTTCCTGCCTTCACATGAAAGAGAAGATACGGAAAATCGCTCGCCTCAACAAAATCGATATACGCCTCATCAAAACAGACGATCATATCTTTCGGAACTTTGCTTAAGAAATCTTCGACCTCAGTAGCGCGGACATAAGTTCCTGTTGGATTATTGGGATTGGCAATAAAAATGAGCTTGGTTCGCTCATCGATCTGATCCAAAATTCCCCTAAGATCGTAACGAAAATCCTTCATCGGAACTGAAACATAAGTTGCACCGCAGACTTTCGTAATCAGAGGGTAGACAAGGAAAGAACTGTCCGATGAAATTACTTTATCTCCCTCATTCAAAAAACCGCGCGCGAGAAGTTCGATAATTTCATTCGAGCCATTCCCAATCACAAATTGATCCTCGCCAAGAGAAAACTCGTGAGCAAGCCGCTTCCGAAGTTCAAAACATTTTCCGTCAGGATAAAAATGAACTTTCCTTAAGGCTAAGCGCATGGCTCTAAGCGCTTTTCGAGACGGGCCAAGCGGATTTTCATTGGAAGCGAGTTTCGTCACATGGAGCAAACCCAGCTCCCGCTCCACATCCTCAATGGGCTTACCAGGCTCGTAGGGTATAACGTCCTGTATGTAATCTTTAAACAATTTTTTCATTTCGGTGATACCCATTTGGAATTAAGACGTTCGAAAAGTAGGATACGATCCGAGTACTTTTAAGAACCGAACCCGCTCCTCCATCATTTTCAGGGTTTTCTTAATCTTTGGATCTTCCACATGTCCTTCCATATCAATAAAGAAATAATAATCCCAGGCTTTTCGTTTCGAAGGGCGCGATTCAATTTTGGTCATATTGACACGGTTTTTCTTAATGGGTCCAAGCATCTCATAAAGCGCCCCCACTTTGTCCTTGATCGAAACAACAATGGACGTTTTGTCCCATTTGGTTCGTGCCGACATGTGACGGCCGACGACCAAAAATCGAGTCACATTGTGGGCAAGGTCTTCAATTCCCTCCGCCAAAATATTGAGGTTATAGAGTGTGGCCGCAAGCTTTGAAGCAATGGCCGCACCGCCATCTTCTTTTTGCGCCCGCTGAGCGGCCTGGCTCGTACTGCTCATTTCAATGAGTTCAATCCGAGGCATGTTGATCTCCAGCCAAAGACGGCACTGGCCAAACACTTCCGCTTTCGAATAAATTCGTTTCACCTGTTTGAGATCGCAATTGGCCATCAAATTGTGAGAAATCTCAAAAAGAATTTCCGAACAAATTTTAAGGTCTGCATCAATGAACATATCGAGCGAGTGGCTCACCGCTCCTTCAATGGAATTCTCAACCGGGATCACGCCGTAATCCGCCCGACGGTGATCCACTTCGGCAAACACTTCCGTAATGCTTGCGCACGGAATATATTGAACGCTCGAGCCAAATTTCGAAAGTGAGGCGAGGTGCGTGAACGTTGCCTCAGGACCTAAGTACGCGACTGAAATCGGTTTTTCCAGAGCGCGGGAGGCTGAGATGATTTCCTTATAAATTGTTTTAAGGGAATCTTTGGGAAGCGAATCCGTTTTGAGCGAATCAATCTTCTGATAAATTTCGCTTTCCCGGGCAGGCGAATAGATTTCGGATGCCTTTGCTTGTTTGAGCTTTCCGATTTCGAGCGCAACCTTCGTGCGCTCATTAATCAACTCAATGATTTTCTCATCCAAGCCATCTATTTTTTTCCGAAGGTCTTCAAGGCTCATGTTCCGATTGAACTCCTTCTTGGAATGTCTCTGGCCCGCCCGTTTCCCGAGAAGGCTCGGTCGACGTCTGGTCATTGGCAACGATTTTCTCGGTCCTCAACAATTCTTCGCGCTTGACTGAGTTCTCAATTAAGGACCGAATTTCTGAAATATCAGGAAGCGTTTGAATCGATTTCAGTCCAAAATGCTGCAAAAATTTTTCCGTTGTTCCATAAAGAAAAGGATGACCCGGAACTTCTTTCTTCCCCACAATCTTAATCAAACTCTTGTCCACCAAGGTAGTAAGCACCCCTGAAACATCCACCCCGCGAAGGTCCTCAATTTCAGGGCGGGTAATCGGCTGCTGATAAGCAATGATCGCAAGCGTCTCTAAAGCCGACTGGGTCGCTTGCCTGGCCCGTTGCTGAAGTTCCAATTTCAAAATCCACGGTGCATAGCGAGGATCTGTGGCGCACTCAAACCCTCCTGCAATTTCATGGATCCGAAAACTTCGTCCGGTCGTTTCATACTCAGTTTGAAGTTCACGAACTATTTTCTCAATTTTTGCTTCACTATAACCTGAGATCGCGCGTTTCAGATCAGCGATCGTCACGGGCTTCCCAGAAGTGAACAGAATGGCTTCAATCACCCGCTTTGCCTCTTCATCGCTATGTACCCGACCCGCCTGTGGTTCAGTTTTCTGCGGCCTTGAATCCGCCTGCATCTCGGGAGGAAGCTGATCTGTAATCTCTTGGGCCAGCTCCTTGCGAAGCACTTTGAGATGTGCTTCCCGTTCCTTTTCTTTTTGTTTGTCGGTTACTTTGGACATACCCATTTCAAAAGGGGACAGGCAAGAAGTATTGCCTGTCCCCTTTTGCTCTATGCTTTTGTGAGTAAAATTTCTCCCAATTTCTTTTCTTGCGCCACCAATAAAAACCTAGAACGCACGAGTTCAAGCAAGGCGAGAAAAGTTGCGATGAGGTCATTTTTGGTAAACCGTTCGCCAAAAAGCTCTCGGAATTTCATTTCTCTCCGCTCATTAAGTATTTGTTTAATGTATTCGATTTTCTCCTCGATCGATACCGCTTCTTCAAATACTTGATGGAAGGCCTCTTTCGAAATATCTTTGAGAACCGATTGAAACGCACTCAAAAGATCAAAGAGGTTCGCGCTGAATGTATCGATTGAAACATCTTCCGGAGACAAATGGCTCAAGTAATAATCGGCGACCTGCCGCGTGAAGGTTCTCCCGCGCTCATCTTCAAGGTAACCCAATTTTTTCGCCGCCTCACGGAACGCTTGGTATTCCAGAAGTTTCTTCACAAGCTCAGCCCGGGGATCCTGGCCGGTTTCATCCTCTTCCTCTTCAGTCAAAGGCAGGAGTGTTTTGGATTTGATATAAATGAGCGTAGCCGCCATGACCAAAAATTCTCCCGCAATCTCGAGATCGTACTGGCGCATTTCGCGAAGGTAATCCAAGTACTGTTTCGTAATGACCGAGATTTCAATATTGTAAATGTCCATTTCATTCTTCTTGATTAAATCTAGAAGAAGATCAAATGGACCTTCATAAACAGGAAGCTTAACCGTTAGCGGATCGTACGGTTTTGTCTCATCCATATTAAATTCCAATCCCGACCGCTTCTTTTGCTTCGTGAAGCGTCTCGGAAGCAATCTTCCGAGCTTTTTTAGAACCTTCGATCAACATTTCTTTCACTTGGGCTCGCTTCCCTTCAAGTTCCTTGCGCTTTTCATGAATCGGTTTCAAAAATGGGGTTAAGTGAGAAGCCATCTCACGCTTACATTCCACGCACCCCCGTTCGGCACTGCGACATTCCTTCGCGACGGTTTCCTGATTGGCTTTATTAAAAATGGTATGAAAAAAATAAACGGGACACACTTCGGGATGACCCTTATCCTCGCGCCTTTTTCGGGCGGGATCGGTCACCATGTTCATTACCTTTTTATCGACTTCCTGGGGTGAATCTGAAAGATCGATCGTATTGCCATAACTTTTGCTCATCTTGCGTCCGTCTGTCCCGGGGACTTTGGGCGTCTTGGTCAAAATCGCTTCTGCCTCCTTAAAAACAGGTTTGTAGAGATGATTAAACCTACGGGCAATTTCTCGGCAAAGCTCAAGGTGCGGCAATTGATCTTCCCCAACAGGGACAGCATCCGCTTTGTAAAGCAAAATGTCAGCCGCTTGAAGAACGGGGTAACCCAAGAAACCGTGGGTCGAAAGATCCTTCCCTTTCTGCTCCTGCAACTGATCCTTGTAAGTCGGATTCCGTTCCAGCCAGGAAAGCGGCGTAATCATCGAAAGCAAAAGTGCCAATTCCGCATGTTCAGGCACAAGACTTTGGAGAAAAATGGTGGAGCGATTGGGATCAAGCCCGGCCGCAAAATAATCCATCACCACTTCAATCACATTGTTCTTAATCTCGGCACGAGAGGCATACTCCGTCGTGAGGGCGTGCCAATCCGCGATCATGAAGTAGGAATCCTCTCCTTCCAGCTTCTTCCAATTGTCCAGTGCGCCCAACAGGTTTCCCAGATGAAGCTTCGCCGTCGGACGCATTCCGCTAAGTATTCGCTTTGGCATACGTATCCCTTTGTAAATAAAAGTGTTGTATCTTATCCCAGAACCTTCCCCATGTCAACGAACGCCCTTCCGCTCTCAGGGCGGGTCCTGTCACGGGAAACATCCCATACGTCCTCGGCTCTTTCGCCTGCGGGCGTATGGGAGTCCCTGTTTCCCGTGCCACCCGCCCCTCAATTCACAAGAGTTCAGTAAAAATATCTGAGGCGAGGACCTTCCACGTACGCGCGCTCATGAGGCGGAGCGGGCATGGTTCGGCCGAGTCTGGCTAGGCCGAGAGCGAAGCCGAAGTGCGCGAGCGAGGCGATTCTCGCTGGGAATCGCAGAGCGGCGCGGTAGTGGAAGGTCCGAGCCCCAAAGGGTTTTACTGAACTCTCAGAAACAAACCTTTTAAATATTCGCCTTCGGGATGGTAGATGTTGATGGGGTGGTCGAAGGGATGCGAGGTTTTTTTGATGATCTGTACGTTTCGCGAGGCATCCTTCGCAGCTCCAAATACAATTTTCTGGAAGAGACCTGGATCAATATAAGAGGAGCAGGAAGAAGTAAACAAAATCCCGTCGGGGGCTAAATGGCGAATCGCATATAAGTTGATGTCCTTATAACCACGCGCGGCTTCGTTGATTTGATGTTTGCTTTTGCAGAAAGCGGGAGGATCAAGCACAATTAAATCGTAAGTTCCTGTATCCGCCCTTAAAAAATCGAACACGTCTTCACAAATAAATTGGTATTGATCTCCCTTAAAGCCATTCAGTTCGAAATTGGTCTGCATCGTGTTGAGCGCGCGCTCCTGAATTTCGACACTTTTCACAGACTGTGCTCCTGCTTTTGCGGCATAGACGGAAAATCCACCTGAATAGGCGAAACAATTTAAAACTCTTTTTCCGTTTGCTTGATCACCCACTTTCCTTCGGTTTTCGCGCTGATCAAGGAAAAATCCTGTCTTCTGGCCATGTTTAATATCCACGACGAATTTAATTCCGCACTCCTCGATCTCGATATAATCCGGTGGCTCTTCCCCGCTCAAAACCTGAAGGGCATAGTTCAGGCCTTCAAGCCGTCTTGCTTCGGCGTCGTCGCGCTCAAAAACTCCTTTGGGGTCAAATACTTTCTTGATCGCCTCGAGGACGATCGGCTTCAAAGCATCCATCCCTGCGGTGGAAAACTGAGTAATGAGAAAATCCCCATAGCGATCCACGATGAGTCCTGGTAAGAAATCGCCTTCCGAATGGACGAGTCGGTATGCGTTGGTTCGAGGCGGCATGAATTCTTCGCGCAACTTTTTCGAGGCCTCAAAACGCTTCACAAAAAAGGAGAGGTCAATTTCCTCCTCTTGAAAGGTCAGTATACGAACGGCGATTTGAGAGCGCGGATTGAGATAACCAATCCCCAGAAACGCTTCATCCTGCGAATAGACTTTTACGAGATCTCCGGTTTTGAAATCATCATCCAAGCGATCGATCGCCCCAGAAAAAATCCAAGGGTGAAACGCGCGGATGGGTTTGTCCTTCTCCGGTTTTAAAATGACACGAATGGTTTTCATAATTAACGGGTTAAATCAAAAATGAGGCTTACGATCGCGAGTGCGAAAGTGTAAATCGCAAAGAGATGGAATTTCCCGCTGAGCATCACCCGAAAAAGAAGGATGATGGCGATATAACCTGAGAGAAAAGCCGCGATAAAACCGGTAATCATCACAGGCCACATTTGGGGTGAAAAAGCTTGAATGCTTTCGGGAAGCACAAATACCGCGGCTGCCAAAATGGCAGGGATCGCAATTAAGAACGAAAACCGCGCAGCTTCTTGGGCTTTGACCTTAAGCCAAAGCGCAGTCGCACAAGTTGCTCCACTTCGTGAAATCCCCGGGAGAATCGAAATTCCCTGGGCTATGCCGATCCAGACAGCATCCAACCAGCCGACCTCGTCTTTAGGGACAGGCCTTCCTAACTCTTCAGAAAATGGGGACAGATTATAATCTGTCCCCATTTTCACGGCCGTACCTGGTACTGTTTGACGTGAAGGAATCCATTTGGTCGACCACAAAATGACTGAATTGATGAACAGTGTCACCACAGTGGCCATGAGCGAATTGAAATTAGTTTCCATCCAACCCTTGAGCAAAAGCCCGATGATCCCCGTAGGAATCGTAGCAATGACAATGAGCCAAAAAAGTCGAGATGAAAAGGGGACAGTCCCCGGGGACTGTCCCCTTTTTTGATCCGCAAAATCCTTCCAAAAATAGACAAATAAACTCAGGAGCGTCCCCAAATGCACAATCACATCAAAAACAAGAAGCGTCGGCTGCTCAGCCCTGCTAAAACCAAACAGGTTTTGTGCGATGACAAGATGGGCGGTGCTTGAAACAGGTAGAAATTCGGTGAGTCCTTGAACCACTCCAAGGACCATGGCTTGAATAATGGTCATCCCAACCACCTGCCTTCCTGCCGCAGGCAGATTTTTATAGAATCAACTGATAAAAATTGGCCCTCCAGGCCGAAAGCAGGTGGTGGGATCATGAATATTTTGAAAGGGCTTTCTTTTCTTTTGCCAGATGGAGAACAACCCTACGCATTTCTTCGGACGAATCTTTACGGCTTACAAGCAAAGCGTCGGGCGTATCAATCACCACCAAATCATTTACCCCTTGAAGGCAAATGAAACGGTTCTTGGAATAAACAAGATTTCCCTGCGAATTCAATGCAAAACAAGAACCCGCTACAGAATTTCGGAATTTATCTTTGGGCCAAAGCGCCTCAAAAGCCTTCCAAGTCCCCACATCACACCAATCAAAATCCCCGCGAATGAGGTACGCCCGATCGAGTTTTTCCAAAACCGCATAATCAACCGAAATGCTTGGGAGTGCATGAAACACCTTAGCGGGAACAATTTTTCCATTCCGCGTATTTAATTTCGAAAGCCCGATGGCAATCCGCGGCGCGCATTCCTGAATGGCGGCAATCATCGTTTGAGCCAGCGCAAGAAAAATTCCCGCATGCCAAAAAAATCGCCCCGTCTTAAGAAAGGCCTTGGCACGCTTGGGTGATGGTTTCTCTACAAATTGTCTCAGTTGGTACACTTGGCGAGACACTTCTTTTCCTGCCTTCAGATATCCATAGGAAGAAGAAGGAAACGCGGGCTTTACGCCGAAGATGGAGAAAGCTCGGGTGCGTTCGGAAACCCTCAAGCCTTCGCACACGGCTTTGTGAAATTTCTTTTTATCTCCAATCCAATGATCCGCCGGCAGAACCAAAACCGTCGCGCGTGGATCTTTTCGTAAAATCTGAGCTGCGCCAAACGCAACGGTGGGAGCTGTATTCCGCGAGGCTGGCTCTCCGATGATCTGGTTTTTTGGAACGCGGGGTGAATATCTTCTGAGGTTACTCAGATGTTCCTCATTCCCAATCACCCAAATGCGATTTGCGGGAATGAGAGGATTTAAACGTTTAATCGTTTCTTGAAGAAGATTGGCCCGGCCCGGAATGAGGTCCAAAAAAGGTTTGGGACGTTTCTTACGCGAGAGCGGCCAAAGTCGAGTGCCCAAGCCGCCTGCCATCACGAGCGCCCAGAGCATAGCGTTACCCGACCTTTGCCGAGAATTCCCTAATCTTACCCTCAACGAGGTTCTTGATCTCGGCAAGACGCTTTTCACTCGTTGCTTCAAAACGCATGACGAGCACAGGTTGAGTGTTGGAAGCGCGCACCAATCCCCAACCATCGGGAAACTCCACCCGGACTCCGTCAATATCGATCACTTTATAATTTTTCCTCAAATCTTCTAAAACTGCTTTCACAACCTTAAACTTCAATTCATCGGAACACTCAACGCGGATTTCGGGTGTTGCATAAGTTTTGGGAAGGTCGGCCAAGAGTTCGGGGATCGTTTTCCCTGTTTGATCCAAAATCTCAAGCGTGCGGCATGCCGCATAAATTCCGCTGTCAAACCCAAACCACCGATGCTTAAAAAACATGTGCCCGCTCATTTCGCCTGCGAGGATTGCATTTTCCTCTTTCATTTTGGCTTTGATTAAGGAATGTCCTGTCTTCCAAAGAATGCCGCGCCCGCCGTGCTTTTTGATATCTTGAAAAAGAATGTTCGAACACTTGACGTCTGCAATAATCGTTGCCCCCGGAACTTCCTTCAAAACCGCACGCGAATAAAGGACGAGGAGTTTATCGCCGGGAATCACATTACCTTCATGGTCCACCACTCCCACTCGATCGCCATCTCCGTCAAAGGCAAGTCCGATATCGGCTCGTTCGCGCTTGATCGCGGCGATGACGTCCTTCAAATTTTCGGGTTCACTCGGATCGGCGGGATGATTGGGGAATCGTCCGTCCACAGTCGTATAAAGTTTAATGACTTGAAGACCCAAATGTTCCAAAAGATCGGGTGCGATGAGGCTCGTCATTCCATTCCCGCAATCGACCACCACTTTCAACTTCCTTTTAAATTTAAAAAGCCCTTGGATATAATCTCGGTATTCATCGATTACAGTTTTTTCGGTCACCGCACCGCTTCCGGTTTCAAAATCGCTGCGCTCAATCATCTGCTCGAGCTCTTGAATTTGAGCGCCGTGAAGATTGGAGGTGTCGAGCGAAAGCTTCAGGCCATTGTGTTCCGGCGGATTGTGAGAACCTGTAATCATCACGCCACCGTCCACTTTGAGATGAACCACCGAAAAATAAAGGCAAGGAGTCGTGACAAGCCCAATGGAAATGACATTGAGACCCGTAGAGAGAACACCTTTCAAAAAGGCTTGATAAATGCGGGGGGAACTCGTGCGCGCATCTCGGCCAAACGTAACGGTCTTCTTCCCTTTCCGTCTGAGATAAGTTCCGTACGCTTTTCCGATCAAGGTGATCGCGTCATCGGTTAAGTCCCGATCGGCAATGCCTCGAATATCATATTCCCGAAAAATGTGTGTGTTCACGTGAGGACGATGACCTCCTTAGTCGTCGCCGAACGCAACCGAATTGTTTAAGTACTTGTACATGACCCCAAATCCGATCGATTTGGGGCGATTTGTCGTAACGCGACACACGTCGATTGACGAGTGCCGTTACGCACTTTTGCGGTCGGCAAAAGTGCCATTCGTACATTCGGCCCGATCGGCCTCATGTCGAATGGTGCGCGGGACAGGACTTGAACCTGCATGCCTTTCGGCACCAGCCCCTCAAGCTGGCGTGTCTGCCAATTTCACCACCCGCGCTAATAATTTAAAATCTCAAAATTGTAAACCTAACTTTTACATACGCGATAACGCCAGCTTGCTGGCGTGTCTGCCCTGGCCAACATTAATTCATTCATAGGAAGGCCAGGACTGCAC
>JACOVU010000007.1 GCA_016177155.1 Candidatus Omnitrophota bacterium
AAGCGCGACCGAGCAAGTTTTCAACCTATTCCCGTTTATCACAATAATATTTGGGAAGCTTCCGCTTTTGCAAGGGTGCTTGATGTCGGCGCTTCATTTTTCCAATTCATCGAAGCTACGAATCCTGAGCGACTCGTCACATTTTCCAGCCACAGTATGAGTTTTAAAGCGCTCGTAGAGGTGGGGTATTGGCCTTGCGACATGATTTCCGATGACTCCGCCATTTTTTGGAAATCCTTTCTTCATTTTGACGGGTCTTATGGAGTTGTACCGATGTACACGACGCTCTCAATGGATATCGTGTCCGGAAAAAATTGGGTTGAGACCGCGCGAAACGTCTATCGGCAAAAGAAGAGATGGGCCTGGGGCGTTGAAAACTTTCCAATTGTTATGAGAGGCTTTCTCAAAAATCATAAGATTCCCTTTGGTGATAAGTTGCGGCTTGCCTTCAAACTTTTTGAGGATAACGTCGCGTGGGCGACGTGGGCATTTTTAATTACGTTGATCGGCTGGTTTCCGGCACTTTTCGCAGGCCGCGAATTTTCAGACACGGTTCTTTACTATAGTGCACCCCGCATTACTGGTACAATTTTTAACTTGGCACTTCTTGCGCTTCTCACCACGGTTATTTTGAGCCAGCTTTTGCTCCCTCCCAAAAAAGTGCGCTTTCATTTGATGAAACGCATTTGGTTTGCTTTGGAATGGCTGTTTGTTCCCATCATCGTTGTATTTTTAAGTGCCATCCCTGCCTTAGATGCTCAGACCCGCCTTATGTTTGGGAAGTATATGGAGTTTTGGGTTACCGAGAAGGACAGGAAGTAGTTTGTAAAATTATTTAAAATCCTACTTAGTTTAGATCTATAACCTATTTGTTATTATTTACTTAAGTATGTTATAAATAGTTTTTAAGAAACTTGACAAAGTAAAACCCATATGGTAGGCTTCTAGTGTATAGCGGAGGTTAGATGAAAATGACGAAAGTACGAAAAGTAAACCAAGTTATTGCACTGATTGTTGTCTTCGCCTTTGTTACCACCAATACCCTGATTGCAGCACCTCCTAAGCCTATTGATTCGCTCGTCACCAGCACTGTTTCCTCCAATTCCATTCCAAATGAACTAGGTTCAATTGAAGAAATCGGCCGTGGCAGGCCTGATAAGACCATTATTTACATCCAAGACGCTCACGATTCATTGGAAGCACAGGAGAGTATCGCAAAAACAATCGATCTGCTCGTAGGCGAGCACGGGGTTAAAACGGTTTTGGAAGAGGGTTACGAAGGCGAAGTTCCAACCGATGGGTTTTTTGAGGATATCCGGGATCGGGGGATTAGGCAGAAAGTTTCTCATTTTCTTTTGGACAGACTGCGGATTGGAGCGGCGGAGTATGCTCATATCAATCGGGATAAAGATTTCAAACTCATTGGGGCAGATTCGATCGCGCTCCACAAAGAGAATGTAGCGTGGTATCGGGAAGCGGCCAAGCTCAAGGAAGAAACAAAAGAGGATTTGGATGAACTTGGAAGCGGCGTTCGGAAGTTAATTGATAAGTATTTTGAACGGGAGCTTAAGGCTTGGCTTAAGGATCGAACCAGATTTCAGAAAAAGGAATCGAGTCTTATAGATTATCTGAAAAGAAGTAGAGATGTTCTCCTGAAGAAAACTTCGGTTCAGGAACTAGAATTGACATTTCCCAATATATATGTAGTTCTCGAGACAGAGAAATCCAAAAGTCAAGCGGCAATTGAAAAGATTAAAACCATTGATGCAAGGAATTTATTTCACGAGCTTGAAGCATTAGAAAAGAAAATCGCGGGTGATTATCTTAAGGAAGAACGCGATCAGAAGATATTTCAATATCACCGGGCCATCGAACTTCTTCGGAGGTTGAATGAAGTTGAGGTGACCCCTGCTGAATATGAAGAGGTGAAAGGTTGCCTGGAAGGGCTGAGCACGCAGGAGCTTGCCGATTTTCTTGCCAAATATACGCAGAAGACCATCGTCCTTTCAGCGCGTTGGGAAACAAATATCCAGAATGCCACCAAATTTTACGAACTTTCAAAAGCACGCGATCAAGAAATTGCAAAACGCCTAGATCAATTTCTGAAGAGCAAGAAAGAAAAGATTGCTGTTCTTGTGTACGGTGGTTTCCACAGAGATCCGATTAAGGAAATGTTGATAGCCCGGAATTTATCGTACTTGATTGTTTCTCCGAAGATTACCGAAGTCGATCGAATTCACAGCGATTATTATAAACGTTTGATGTCAGTTGAACACTTGCCCTATGAATTGCCTACCGCACTTGCACGTGCCTCAAGAGCGATCAGCATGTTCGTTGAAGCCAGTGGTGCAAAATCGGCACGAGGAGAAGTAAAAGCATATCTTAAACAGCTGGCCGATTATTTCTCACGAATTGAAAGTTTAGAGCCGGGCGTAGTCCGCTCAGGAGCGCCTTCAGCTCGGTCAGAGCTGAGGACGCGACAGTCCTTGAATCCGACCAATTCAAGGGCCGAAGCGCGGAGCAAAGATTACTGGACAGAATCTGTCACAACTCGAGAAGCGATCAAACGGATCACTCGTGGAGCTTTAGGTATGACGGTACTCGGTTCTGTCTTGGGAATATTAAAACCCAAATCCTCTTTGGCCACGCATGTGGCAGGGTTTACAGTTAGGGTTGAGCGTATCGCTGAGGGCGACCGCGTTGTGGTTCAAAACCAAAATCAAGACGTTGTGTTAGATATGCTTTACCGCACTTCCAAAAAACTGCCTTCCATCGTTGATAAAGCAGAGGTGTATGAAAAAAATGGAAGAGCTGTTCTCATTGTGGATTTGGCAGGTAAGAAAGGTATCGACGTTTACCGTCTCGGAACAACGCCGGATACAACCGATTTAAAACCTCGCCACTTGAAGGGCATTGCTCTAGATAGTGTTAATCGTGTAGAGCTCACGCAAACAACCGGAGTTTATATTGGCGAAGACGGCATCTTGACCGTTACCGTTCTCGTCAATCAAAGGGGTGTGATTCATTACGGCATTGATCTGGATCATCCAAAGATGAAAATTATCGCCAAAGAAGTGGAATCTTTCAAAGAGATTACTCCCTCAGATAAATTACCCAGTCAAGCAAATCCACTTCCTTTTTTCTTATCTCAACCCTTGAATACATTAACTTATTTTACGCTGAAAAGTCCCAATTCGGATACCCAGGTTTACGATGTAACGGGTACATCAGCAAAAGTCCGCGCCGCAACCTCAGATGAAGGAATCGCCTTAGTTTTAGATTGGGCCACCAAAGACATTAGCCATCTTTCAGAGTTTGACGTGGTCTTAAAAGGAAATCATGAAGCATTAAGAATCGAGCTTGTTTCGAAAGACCAGTTCGGCCATGAGACCAAATGGTCTGTTATCACGGAGGGTGTTCAGCAAAATGAGCACACTGTGTTTACGATTCCCACAAAAGAATTTGTGGATCACAGTGTCGATCTCACTCGAGCTCTCTTCCAAGGTCAACTGAGCGTCTCAAAGAAAGGAACGGAATGGGAAACATTAGTTCCAGCTCTACCATCTGTCCCCGAAGGCTGGACGCGCACAGAAGGAAATTCTGATTATGCCTATCAATTTGTTTCTGAGACAAGAGATTACGGTATTATCTATACGACTCTCCAGCTGATTAATTTAGAGAATCCAAATAATCTTATCGCAATTCAAGAAGTGAACTCCTATCCTGGCAGGGATTATTTTACGGGCCGTGTTGCTGTGACTCCCAGCGGAAGTCATATTCTTTATAGCATGGCGACAAGTATTGATGGGCAGAACTGGGTTGAGATCAAAGGTCTTAGAGAAGACAGCATTACTGTAGTTTTGCTTAAACGGGCTTCCATTGAAGGAATTGAATTTCCGGAGAATCAAATTCTTATTCATACTGGACCTTATGAACCTTCCGGAGTTGTCAGCGGGACTCATACGGTTGATCTTATAAGCGGTCAGGTTACGTTTACTCCCCGCTCCGAGGTGCGGACGAAAGTAAATGAAGAGGCATCGTCCAAAGATACTGCCCACATCGCTGCGCGCGAGTCAAAAGTGTTGAGTCGAATAGCTCAGGGTTTAACCGGTAAGCGGACAGAAAGCTTACATGTTGGGCCTAAGCTATTTGAAGAGATCCGTTTGGCAAAACGAGATCGTGTTTTACAATTTGTAGCGGAGCGGAGTGTGATGAAACGAGCACTCAGGTCGCTCTCTGCTATCGGCATGTTTTTCTTTGGGCTCTTGATTTATCAGCATTACAATCGGGATGTAAAAGCTCAAGACCTGACTGAAGGTATACCGCCTCGAGTTGGAACGCTTTCACCGTCCACCAATACCATTGACGTTATTCCCGGCCCCCTTGAAGTTTCTATTATTGGGAGTCGAGCAATTCCAAGTGTAGGAATGATCGAGTCATGGAGTGGTCCTAACGACGCTTTCGTGATTCCTTTGGATACATCTGATCAACAAGGGATTAGCGGTGGATTTGACTTTGGGGGCGTTAGTATTCCTGGAAAGCAGGGTATTCCTGGAAATCAGAACCCACTCGTTCCCGGAGGGCAAACGACTGTTGGCATTGCCTTAAAAGACGGAGATAGTCATCTCAGTTACTCCTTGGTCGTTGAAGATCATGAAGGCGATCGCGTGCAATATGATCTTGAAGGGCTTTCAAGCGATCGGCAGCCTTACACAGTTGATCATGATACTTTGATGACGTATAACCTTGATAACATTGCGTTTGTTTTGGTCGTTGCCGAAGACCTTGATCAAGAACAACATCGAGGCCCTGGCCGCGCTACCGCTGCCTTGGCCTTGCGTGAGCGGCCTCTGGAAACTTTCGATTACGCTTCCAGTGTGTCAAGCACGCTTGGCCTTTTTGCAACGCCCCAATTCGTCAATCTCGTTTCCCTTGGTTCGCAGGAACAAAGTACGACAACACTGGATCAAGAGACCGGTATCGTGACCGTTACCGTCAATCCTACCTTAGTGCCTGGTGAGTTTGCAGGCGGAGGACCTTATTACCGGGAGTTTGCGCCGCACCCACCCATTAATCCCGAAGAAGAAAATCTTTCGTTCAGTTTAAATTACACCGGCGGATCGGTACTTCAGATCGAGGTGATCAGTCAAGAAGTCTATGCCGGTGAAAGACAGACAGGCGTCTATCGTGTCTTTGGTGTTAGACCCACTGGAATCGGTGGAGTCGAGTTGCCGCGCGAGGCAATTGAGGCACAAGGGGTAGATCTTACGAACCTTCGCTCGCTCCTTGCAGTGGCACGCCAGGAG
>JACOVU010000096.1 GCA_016177155.1 Candidatus Omnitrophota bacterium
GCACGATTAAAATTAGTTTCGAGTTTCGGGTTGCGAGTTTCTAGTTGTTCCAGCTTTAAACTAGAAACTTTAAACTCGGAACTATTTTCTTCCCGCACCTCAGCGCGAGTTTGGATCGAAGCAATTTCCCAACGATTGGCAGAATCGACCCTTGCGCCAGCACGGTAAACTTTTGCAAAAAGACTTTCGTTGAATTCGCCAACCTTTTCAGTTGGCACATTAAGATCGTTTAAAACACGACCTAATTCAGATCTGCGGTAATTAAAATTAGCCAAGGTGGGATCAGGCTGAAGGATCGATCTCGCATACTGCATCATTTGAGAGCGTTCGAGCACCGCCTGTTCATAAACCTTGTCAATACCGGCAACCGAAGTCAGATGAGGAGTAATTTCAACGTAGGAACAATTCTGGTTGTAGAACTTCTTCTTCAAACCCTCTGAGTGGAAACCACCTGTCACTAAAATCGCTTTTCGTTGCTTGCGTTCATTGAGAATCTTCTGAGCATGGGAGACAAGAAATTCTTCACGCTTCTGGGCAGTTTCATAAAAATGGAAGGCTTGATCGATACGCTGCGATATTTTAGCTAACTGTACGTCATTGCGAGACAGCATTCCAAGTGAAGTCGAAACAATCTCAGCGCGGGATTGCTTCGTCGGCCTGCGGCCTTCTCGCAAAGACGCCAAGACCATTGCCCCAAGCCGCTCCCAAATCAGATTCGGATCAAAACTTGCACGAGACCTTAAAGCTCCTTCATATTCATCGCGGCTCAATTTCAGGAGCAGTAATTTTTCAAGGACGATGGAATCCTTAAAAAGCGAAATAAGCTCTTTTTCCTCTGACTTTTTTGCCAGGCTTTCGAAAAGCACTTCCGAGATCTTTTCGATTTCGCTGAAAAAACGCTCTGGTTCAAGCTCGCTCTGAAAAATAAGTGAAGCCCAAAGAGATACCAAGGCAGGATAATCGCGAAACTCGAAACCATGCTTTGAAACCTCCGCATAAAAACGCTCAAGGAAATATCTGGGCAGCTCTTCTTTCCAATCCGAGATTCCTTTTTGGAGATCCCAGACTCTAAGGCGGGTGATCAGTGCGAGATCAACTTTCTTGCTTTCAAGAAACGCGACCAGCTTTTGTCGCTCGACTTCAGCTTGCTCGAAATTGATCTTCGATTTAATCTTTCGAGCTCTAAAGTAACGAACGAGCATCGGATAATCGAGTTGGAATTTGGCATTTTCCAAATCAATTTTAAGAGTGCGTTCGGCAACCATTTTGGCAATCGAAAGAAAACCAACTAAATCAAGTTTTTCTTCCCGCCACGATTGCCAACTGCGTAAAAAGTCTCTCAGTTCTTTATGGAGCTTCCGAGAACCAAGAAGTTCGATTTGAGCACGTAAGACTTTAACAAACTCCTGAGTTTCTTTCCGATTTCCAATGAGTTCCCGAAATACCGTTAAGTTGTCAGCATAAGCTGTTTGATCTTCAACCCCAATCCCAGCAACTTTGTTTGGAGTTTCCAAAAGGAAAAGTTCTGCTCCCGTTAATTCCCCTTCTTTGGCGAGCGCATCAGCAATTTTTAAATTAAGTGCATGATCCTTAAAAATTCCAAAGAGATTTGGTTCAAGCTCTTGAGCAGCGCCCTCGGTCAAGATCAACGAAAAACCATATTCTTTGACTAAGTAACGGATGATATTTTTAATGTTGACTTGTGCTTCGTAACTGCCATGAGCATCTTGAATGTGAAGAATGAGAGGAGTTTTGCTGTGTGGATCAGGCGCGGGGATGATTTCGCGAACTGTTCCAAACTCGGGAGGAATTTCAAAGCGATGCAAAATTCCGCGTTCCGGACCTGTGAATTGAATACCTACTGATGGCTGCGTCCAACCGACATTTGTGGTCACGAAACAGATGAGAACAATAAAACTGATCGTGCGGAGAATTAGGTATTTCGATGATTTCGAAAGAGTTAAATGCATCTTTGTTAAAGCTTGAAGTTTAAGAGATAAACTTACCTCCTTCCTGTTTTAATCTAAAAATGATCTAAAATGAGGGACTGTAAAACTGACTTTTTTTGGTTCTTTAGAAAGTATACCTGATAATTCCTTAAAGTCAAGCTATAGGGGAAAGTTTAAGTGATTGATTTTGAATGGGTTAGAGAAAAACCCGCCACAAAGCGTCGGCGGGTCCGTCCTCCGCCATGATTCGTGGCGGATGGCGGAATGGTGGACGTGTCGCAATTCTGCCCTTGCGCCACTCTCAAACGAAAAGCGAATATTAACCAAAGCGCAAGGACTGTCATGACTTCTCATGAATATACTAACTGTTATTCAATTGAAAGTCATGGCTGCGTTTGTTTGACGAAATCCGAACCTTTTTTGAACGGAACTGACGGCGCGCTTCGCGCGGTCGAATCGGTCGGCAAAATTCCTGAAAGTTTGATTGTGGTGGGCGTGTCAGGACTCGAACCTGAGACCCCTTCCGTGTAAAGGAAGTGCTCTAACCAACTGAGCTACACGCCCGATTTACCCAATTCGATTAATTACATCGACTAACTGCCTTAATCTTCCGTAACTTCTTCGGTTGAATTGAAGAACTAAACGATGTAAATGTGCAATGTCGGGCTCGTTGAATTCACTCATTAAGGCTGTGGAAGGTTTGATCTCCCCCTTCACCAAAATATCTTTGAAGCTTCGGTTGATTTGTTCTAGTCGTTTCGAACCCAACTTCTTCTTAATGCGAATCACCAAGTCCTCCCCCACAAATCTCATCGAATGGTAATTCTCATAGAAATTGACGATCAAGTCATGCGCTTCTTCTGGCGTTTTCACAATTTGAAATAAGTTCAAATCCGCGCGGTCGATCATTTTGCCGCCCAAAATGGACTTCATTACAAACCGAAGCCAGGAACGCCAATAACTCCCTCCTTTTGGCTCAACCATGACAATGGGGCGCGGCATCATCTTCCCCGTTTGAACGAGCGTGAGAACCTCAAAACCTTCATCGAGCGTTCCAAAACCTCCGGGGAAAAGACAAATTGCATCTGATTCTTTGACAAAGATCAGCTTGCGCGTAAAAAAGTATCTGAAATTAATGAGCTTTCGATCTCCTGCTACAACAGGGTTCGGCGATTGTTCAAAGGGCAAAATAATATTTGCTCCAAAACTATGATCCCTCCCCGCACCTTCATTGCCTGCTCCCATAACCCCACCTGCCCCACCTGTAACAACCATCCAGTTGCTATCAGCCATGAGCCGACCGAATTCCTTAGCGGCTTGGTAAGCGGGTTGGGGTTTCTTGGTTCTAGCAGACCCAAAGATGCAAACTTTGCGAGTGAAACGATAAGGCCGATACAGACGAAAAGCCCAACGGAGCTCTTTGAGGGTGGTATTTAGAATCTTAAGGTCGCCACGATCCACTTGTTCGTCTTGAAGCTTGAGAACGGTCGTTACCATTTGAGCAAGAAGATCACTCTCCTGCCCTCCGCCCGCTTGCTCGATCAACTTTTGGACGGCTTGATTTAATGCTTCACTTTTTAATGCGTATGGTTTTTTCATATTCTTTCAGTCTTCCTGAAATACAAAAGGGGACGCTTTCTATTACGTCCCCGTTTTGTACTGCTTTAATAATCAGATAAAAACGTGGAGCTGGTGGGAATTGCACCCACGTCCAGTGAGACTTGAACAAGTGGCACTCCATGCTCAGGCTCTGTTTTAAATTTCGTCCCCGAAACTCCCATAGCCAGGATTTCCGAAGGCTAGCTTTCTAAAACTTCATCCCGCTCGCTGAAAGCAGGCTTGCGAGACTATCCTTGTGCGTGTCGTTTCAAAAGCCCCCAAGGCTAAAAGCTCAAGAAACGTCGCTGAACCTAATTAGGCAGCGAGAGGTAGAGCCATAGGCCCAAAGGACCTATTGCTCCAGCTGAGTTTGTCAGCATTTATCATGTGTGACGTGTTTAGCGAGGCCTCGCCACCACCTCGGCATGCACCAGCTTACCCAATCATCTCCTGTCGAGTCTAATCAGCCCCAAACTTCCGATGAATCGTTCAATCGTTGTTTGGGATAGTCATCACTTCCAAAATCTATAACCAATAGACTATCACTGAAAGTGATGGCAGCCCCAGATCTACCGTTAAATAATAATTAATTTCTTAATGAAAGATCTGGGGTAGTCCCGATTTTCAATTTTTCTTATTCCATGAGAATCGGGGCAGCCCCAAGAGATGGAAACATAATAACTTATTTTGAGCGGCGTTTCAACGCCTGCTTCATCTCACGCTGGTGAATTTTCTCCTTAAGGGCTTGGCGTTTATCATGTTCTTTCTTTCCTTTTCCGATCCCAATTTCAAGCTTTACAAACCCCCGTTTAAAATAAACTGAAAGCGGAATACAGGTAAAACTCTTCTTGGAAACCAAGCTTTGGAGTTTCTCAATTTCCTGTTGATGGAGCAGAAGCTTTCTGGACTGAACGGGATCAATCCGATCGATATTTTCGGTATGCGAGTAAGGGCTGACGTGCATCCCAACCACGAAAGGCTCACCATTCATCATTTTGACATAGGCATCCTTCAAGTTTACCCTTCCTTCACGAACTGATTTCACCTCTGAACCCGTCAGGACAATCCCCGCTTCAAAGGTATCCGAGATGAAGTAATTGAAGTGCGCTTGACGATTGGTAGCAACAGGATTTGTCATTTATCTGAGGGGGACAGGTCTATAGACCTGTCCCCCTTGTTTTGTCTTTTTGCTGGAGGGGGGAGTTGAACCCCCACGGTGTTACCCACACGACTCTGAATCGTGCGCGTCTGCCAATTCCGCCACTCCAGCCAATAAAAAGTTTCGTGGTGGGCGCGACAGGGCTCGAACCTGTGACCTTTCGGATGTGAACCGAACGCTCTAACCAGCTGAGCTACGCGCCCTGATTTTCATTAAAATAGCACTTGATCTATTTATCGGAAATCAGGACAGTACTGACTACCAATTATTGAATTAATGAAAGTCAGTACGCGCCCTGATTTTCATTAAAATAGCACTTGATCTATTTGAGGCATCGGGGAGTTTTTATAAGGCGTTCCCGATGCCTCATCCCAGCCCGCCACTGATTCGCTCGGCGGGCGTGGGATTACCGATTGGTAACCCTATGCC
>JACOVU010000097.1 GCA_016177155.1 Candidatus Omnitrophota bacterium
GAGCGCACCTCAGCGCGGGGAGTGGTGGAAAGAAAAACGTGATTCTTATTAGGACGAACTTCAAATTGCCAGACAGCCGGTTGCGTTACCGTCCTTTCCGTTATCCGTTTGAAACCAAGGTTCTCTAATAAATTATCTGACAAATTGAATTGTTCAATTTTGATCGAGGCAAAACTATATTTCTCAGCAAAATCCTTTAAATTATGTAAAAACCAAAAACGAAAAGCAGGATCTTCATAATGCTCCTGATTTTCAGCTTCTGCTTCTGGGAAAGTTTCCATCCTTCCGAAACGCACCCATAAAGTATCTCCCTCAACATCAAGAGCAATGTGAGCAAATGCACCACTTGTCAAGAAGGTTCGACCCCGATATCCGGGATCGAAATATCCTGTCAGAGTGGGCGTTAATGTAAGAACTAAATGCCCTTCTCCCTTATTCACAATCAGATAAAAACCTTGATCGAGCCAGCTTTTTGGGGCCAGATTTTCTGGATAAAATCCTTCTACTGGCGTCCACCAAATCAAATTTCCTTTCCGAAATCCTTTCTGAGCTAGATTTTGGAAAAGTCCATTTGGAATGAGCGATTGGACAACCTCTCTTATTTCGTTAGAGGTGGCGTCACTATAAAAAATCGAAGCCCGATCAGCGATCGTTGGTTTAGGCAAAGCAGTGGGTAGCTCTCCTTTCTCAAAATGCAACACTTGGAAATTTTTAACGCCGACTAAAAGCCCTCTATTTAAAAACCAGTCCCGTGGATAACTACCATACTTTTCTCTCGTCACGCCATCCACCACCCGCACCTCATCTGTTGGCTTCTCTAATTGTAAAAAGTCAAGCAAAGCGCCAAATGCTTTTTCTTCTTCACCTTTCTTGTTGTTGATTTCACCCCACACTTTTTCGCCGTCTGTCCGTACTCCAGTTTCAACACTAATGATTCCCGGAATCCCTCCAACGCTCTCCACTACAAAGGCTGTAAGCTTTGAATTAGTAGAATCAAATGACACAGCGTATGAACGTTGCAACGCGTTGATGAGATCATTCCGAAGCCATTCGCTTTGAAAAAACTGTCCTACTGGTTTTCCTGCAATATGATCCTCTAACGTTCCAACAGGATCTTCCTTCCTCTCAAGAGCGCTATGAAACTGCCTCAGATATTCTGCCGCGGTCAACCTTGCATCAAGGATGCGACTCAATCGAATTGAGGTGGCTTGGTAGGATGCTAGTTTTTCCCGCTTTTGCTTGAACAATTCAACTATCCAAAGCAGGGCGTTAAGGTAGGCTTCCTTAGACTTATTTACAGGAATGACTGTATTGCCAGAGCCAGGGACATTTCGATCCAAAATGATGCCATGACGTTGAATAACTCCTTCAAGCCAGGGTGGACCTAACTGTAACCCGCCATTCACCGAAATGTCAGCCTCTGTATATTCTGCTGCTCCTGTTGCGCGGTCAGAATCCTGCACCTGAATATCGGTAGCTGCTAAAAGTTTCCTTTGTTCCGGAATTCCCCAACCAGTGACTACAATAAGCTTGCCAGGACCTTTCTGATTTACCTCGTGGCTGAGCACTACTAACTCCTCAAACATCCCTTTCGTATGGGATTGCACATTTCCATAAATCACTACTTGTGCACCTTCTTCAACCAAGGCCCTGATGTTGTCATTATCAAAAGCGCGCTTCCTTCCCGCCTTCTCTGGAACAAGCCGGCCCGAATACGAGATGACAATCTGATCAGGATTGAGGTCAAGTCTTCGCTTGGCCTCTTTTTTCACTTCCATAATTTGAGCTGGTTCTGGAAATTCAGGATCAGCACTTGGATAAAGCTCTTTGAGTATGGAACGAAAAACTTCGCTTGAAGCTTCACGGTTATCCCCATTGGTAATGGCAAGCAGGCGAATATGAGGATCGAGAGGAGCAACCTCATCACGCTGGACCACACTAACCCCATTCGCCCCATCTGCATTTCGCACGCCTGCGCTTGTATAATCGATTCGATCCTCTCCTGTCTTTGGATCCTTCTCCTCAAAATAGTGCCACTTGTCATTGGGAACTTTCATTCCCTGAATGGGATCATAACGATTGTTACCATAATAAAACCCCCTATTGGGATACGTGTGTGTGGTCATCCAAACCAATGCATTTCGCAGGCTATCACGATGTTCATCCAAAATTCGTTTAAAGAAAGGAAGCGGGCCTAGCTGACCGTCATTGGCCCAAAGGACAGGCGCTTTATAATCCCGCTTTAGGCTAGCCTGCTTTCCTTCTTCCAAAACTCTTACCAATTCAAGTGAAGCTCTCGAAAAGAATTCTGAAAATTCTTCCCATCGAGCAGAACCAAACTCAGATCCATATCGATATAAAAGCCTGGTATAAAAATTTTCTGTGTCCTTGATTAAGTAAACTTCGATTCCAAATCTATTTTTTCCCTTGAATATTTGGGCCTTGACAGTCCTTCCTCTTACTACAACGTCAAATTCCATGGTCGGTGAGCTTGTAAGCCCTTCAACCGGAACTGGCAACGCGCCATAATCAGCTTTTTCTTCTTTTCCCTCCGCGTTGAGTGTCCAGGGATAATAAGCTTCGATTGTGGCAACTTGCGCGTCATTACCTATCAGTTCTTTTATTTTGATGGTGTGATATTGGCCTACTCGTCCCAATCCGCCAGCGGCAAGCCATGTTTCTGGAGAAATGTAATAAAGTGTCCGTCCGATCAACCGAGGAGCGTGATAACTCAACCACTTTCGTGGCGGTTCTGGTTGCAACATCAGCATAATGGAATCCACCAGATCAAATTTCCAAAGCGCTGAGCCCTCGGTTTCAAAAAATTCAAGAAGTTGTTTCTGCTTTTCTGGAGCCATCAAAGCAACCGCCCTCAGAACCGGCCAGCGACTCTCTACTGGATAGAGTGGCCAGCGACTCGTCACTCTGGCATAGTCTGCGACAAGTCTGCCCAAGCGAATCGTTGCGTGTCTTTCACTTCCTGAAATTGCTTCTAATGCTTTTTCGAAGTCATCTTGAATATAACGAACGTGATCTACCTTCACCGCAAAAATTTCTCGCCTGACCACAAGTCCATAACCACCGTTTCTACTTGCAATCAGGCCGGCATCCACCAGGCGATTGAGCAAAGCCTCTACGTTTACTGTTGCGTTAATCCCTTGTGCCTCTAATTTGCGTCTCACGGTATCCAAGATTTCCTCTAACTTCACAGGGCCAGGGCGCTCGTGAATCTTATCCAGTACGATTTGACCAATGACATTAACCCTTTGCCAATCTGGCGTTTCCTCGTAAAAAACCGGATTCTTGCCCAATCCTTCAAGAAGTCTTTTATCCTCCTCCAAGCGTGCAGCCCGCACTTCGGCACGTGGGCTCTCCTTTGCCCACGGCACGAGAGTGCTCGATTCAACCGGAATTGAGCGCACCTCAGCGCGATTAAAATTAGTTTCGAGTTTCGGGTTGCGAGTTTCTAGTTTTTCCAGCTTTAAACTAGAAACTTTAAACTCGGAACTATCTTTTTCCCGCACCTCCGCCCGTTTCGCTTCAAAAACAATGGCCAAAGATTTTTGTGGATCGACAACAATCTCATACTGACCCGTTGCCTGGGGACTTATCATCAGTTGGTAGAGTGCTTGAAGCTTTCTCTTGGTTAATGGATCAACGGGAAACTTATCATTGGATTGAAGAAAACGCGGATGGCGAAATTGAATCTGCTCAATTCCTTTTTGTGTCAAAAATTCGAATGAGCCTTGGCTGAGCGGAACGCGGGAAAAAAGGAAGATTACAAAATCGTGGGCTTTCTCTTCCGGATCTGGTTGTAGACCAAGCAAATGGCGAGCGAATGCTTCCGCCTTTATTCGATCGTTCATTTTCCCTTCTCTAATACCCATAAGAGCAGCTCGGACAAGGAACGGATAAGGTTCTTGCCCGACCCACTGAAAAGCATCTTTAATATCCTCACTTGAAATCTGAACCCGCACCTCTGCGCGCCGACTCTCCTTGGTCGGCGGCTGAGAAGTACTTGACTTAACCGAAGTCAAGTGCACCTCTGCCCTCTTCGCTTCGCTACGAGGACTGAGGGGCGCTTTGATTGATATTTGCTTCGAACTATTTTCAAGGTAGCGCACCTCTGCGCGACCTTTGATTTGTTCGCTTTTCCTTGGTGAGGGCAATTGATAATAAGGTTTCCTGCCGCTTGCAATTTGTTGCAGCTCATCATAAATGTCTATTTCTCCTGTCATCCATTTTAGTCGAACAAGCATGGCCTGCTCAATCCAACGAAAGGCATAAACCTGGAAAACAAAATTTCTGTTTCTTGGACTCCAATGCTCCGCAGCAAATTGCAACCCAATTTGAGCCGCTTCCCTCAGCTCCTCTGTATCTAAATCTGCAAATAAATAGAGGACAGTAAATCTTTCTATTTGCCGGTCCACCATTTCACTATACATATCAATTAAATATTCAATGAGCCGACTCCTTGCATTTCTATCCCCGAGGGTAGACAAAACAGCGAGCCTCAGCTCTCCCAGTTTGGTTAATAAATCAAGCTCTTTTGATTCATAAAGCAAGCTTTCTGGAATTGATTCGAAAAAGTTTTTTAGAAGTGCTGTTGTTTCCCCCCGGTAATGCCCCCAAAAATCTAAAAATTCGATTGTCAGTTTAGCGAGAAAAGAATAGTCTTCTCTATCTTCTGGTTTCAACTTTGATTTTAATTCTGTCAATATCGTTAAAACTGCTAAATTCTTTGCTTCCTGGTTTTGTTCCCTATTCTTAAAATTGATCTTCCCCATCAGCTTTTCCAACCATGTCTTCAACTCTTCGGAAGAACTTGGGGTAATTTTTAAAAAATAATCGAGTTCGGTTTTTTGGCTTTCCTCATTATGGTTTTCAATCGCTTTAGCTAAAAGATTCAAATGGGAATCCAGCCGAGAATCATCCATGACCGAAAGGGTCAGTTTCTGAACCTCTTTAGGTTCAGCGGTAGCAATCTGATCTGAAACCCTTGGGCGCAACTCAGTTAAAATTCGATCGAGTTCTTCGATGGCATATTGATTCTGCGGTTCGCGGTTATACCACCGTTTCACGCTCAATCTTTTTCGCAATCGTTCAAGAAGGGAGGTGAGAACTTCTTTTGTTGGTGTCGCAACCGCTCTCCTCACAATCTCGACAGCTATCTTCTTCCTGTGGTGAATATAAACCGGACTCTTTCCGGTGAACTGTACCATTTCATCTTCAGTTAACGGTTCCTTCCTTTCGTTAAAACCACCGAATGCCATAAAGATGGCTCTTGTTTTATCCAATTCCGGTAGATATTGATTCGCTGCCTCCTCAATTGCTTTTTTCCTTGACCTAAAGAAATCATCTTTTATAAAACGCTCAAGCCACAATTCGATTGCGCCTTCAACGCTTGTATGACCTTTTAACGGACGCTCGCCCGTCCGGGCATACTCAGATGATTGCGTCCATTCAGCCACAGCCTGTGCACGCATCCCTTCAATGAAATATTTCTGGAGGACATCTCTATGGCTGTAAGAGGAATAACGTTGGTCCGATAGGAGTTGGTTCAATTCGTCCTTAGAAATAAAACCATATCCCAGCATAAATTTGGCTTGATCCTTCGATAAAAGCTCCCTCACTTGTTCCGGTTGTGAAGCTTGTTCTGTCATGGGCATTACCGGTGAACTTATTTGTTTTTCAGGCTTCGGAATGACTTTGGTTGGTTCTGGAGCTTGCACTTTTTCTGTGGGCGCAGCCGCCACAGGCGTTGGAATGACTTGGGGCGCTGGTTTATATTCTTTCTTTTCTGTTTTCGGTTTTTCTGAAACGGGAGAGATATATTTAGCTCCATTAAATGTCCCACGAAACATGGGAACCCTAAACTTGGAAAC
>JACOVU010000098.1 GCA_016177155.1 Candidatus Omnitrophota bacterium
GTGCTCGTGCATTGTAAGGTGGCTCAGCAGGACAACGTGTATCCCATGGTTCCGGCGGGGAATGCGCTCGATCAAGTCATGGATATGGCATAAGCCCCGTTAGAGATCTTTTTGGTTGTTATGTTGTTGCTCCAGAAGTTATATTTGTTTATTCAAGGAAATGTGAAATACAAGATGACTCGTGGATTAAATCTCTAACGGGGTAAGGAGAAGCTATGAAACATACCGTTTCGGTGCTCGTAGAAAATCATTTTGGGGTTTTGGCACGTGTGGCAGGACTCTTTTCCGCGCGCGGGTTCAACATTGATAGTCTCGCAGTTGGGGAGACGGAAGATCCAACGGTTTCGCGGATGACGATTGTAGCCCATGGTGACGATCGTGTCATCGAGCAGATCATGAAACAGCTTAATAAATTGATTGACGTGATCAAAGTGCAGGACCTGACGAATGAAGATATGATTGATCGCGAACTGGTTTTAATCAAAGTGGGTACGACTGCTGCTTCGCGGAATGAAGTGATGCAAATTGTGAATACGTTCCGCGCCAAAATGCTCGACGTGAAACCGAGTTGGATTACCATTGAGGTTACGGGCAATGAAGGAAAAATTGATGCGCTCCTGGAACTGCTTCGTCCTTTTGGGCTCAAGGAAGTAGTGCGCACAGGTTCGATTGCTTTGTCGCGGAAATCAGCTTTGAGTGTTTCCAATGGAAAAGTGGAAGTGTCGGAGAAAAAACCAAAGACCACAAAATCAAAAGTGAAGAAATCATAAAGATTGGAGTTCGTTCATGGCAAAGATTTATTATGACAAAGATGCAGATTTAAATCTTCTTAAAGGGAAAAAAGTCGCGATTGTGGGCTATGGGATTCAAGGCCGCGGTCAAGGTCTTAATTTGAGAGATTCCGGCGTGGAAGTGATTGTGAGTCAGCGTCCAGGCGGAAAAAATTATGAACTTGCTATACAAGACGGTTTTCACCCTGTCAGTTGCGAAGAAGCTGCTCAAGAAGCAGATATTATTCAACTGCTGACGCAGGACCACCTTCAGGCTGAGATTTACGAAAAATCTGTTGTTCCTTATTTGAAGCTGGGAAAAGCACTTCTTTTTTCGCACGGCTTTAATATTCACTTCGGATATATAAAACCGCCTAAAGAAGTGGATGTGTTTATGGTTGCACCCAAAGGTCCTGGCGCGCTTGTGCGCTCCCAATTTTTGGAAGGCGGCGGCGTACCGTGTCTTGTGGCCGTCCATCAGAATGCAAGCGGGAAGGCTTTAGAACTTGCGCTCGCTCATGCGAAAGCGATTGGGGGAACACGAGCTGGCGTGATTGAAACGAGCTTCAAAGAAGAGACCGAGACGGATTTGTTTGGGGAACAAGTGGTGCTTTGCGGTGGCTTAAGTGAGCTCATTCGAGCGGGTTTCGATACTCTTGTGAAAGCGGGTTATCAACCTGAGCTGGCTTATTTTGAATGCTTGCATGAAGTGAAACTTATTACAGATGCGGTTTTCGCTTCAGGAATCAGCGGGATGCATCGGCGCGTTTCCGATACGGCTGAGTATGGTGATTATAGCCGTGGGAAGCGCGTGATAACGAAAGAAACCCGCAAAGAAATGGAAAAAATTTTGAAGCAAATTCAATCAGGCGAATTTGCAAAAGAGTGGATTGAAGAAAACAAAAAGGGGCGTCCCAATTTTAACAAGATGCGTTCAGAGGCCGATCAACATCCCGTTGAACAAGTAGGCGAGAAACTGAGGAAAATGATGCCTTGGATTGGCGCATCCCTAGAAAAACCCCAACCCGTCAATCGTTAATCAACTAATGGATTTGGAATGGGATCTCAAAAGAAACGTAAAGTTTACATCTTTGATACGACACTCCGCGACGGCGAGCAGTGCCCAGGGGCGTCCCTCACCCCGGATGAAAAAGTTGAAGTTGCCAAACAACTCGAGCGCCTCAACGTAGACATTATCGAAGGTGGTTTCCCCGCCGCCTCACCAGGCGAAATCGAAGCCCTCCAGCGGGTTTCCAAAGCAGTGACAAAACCCGTGATTTGCGGGCTTTCACGGATGCTCGCAAAGGATATCGATGCCGTTTGCGAAGCGCTTAAGTTTGCGAAGCGGAAAAGGCTGCACGTTTTTTTGGCTACCTCCAAAATTCACCGCGAGTATAAGCTCAAAAAAGAAAAGTCCGAAATTTTAAAACTCGCCGTCCAAAATATTAAGTACGGAAAGAAATTCTTTAAGGATGTCGAATTTTCACCTGAAGACGCTGCTCGCACCGAGCACGAGTTTTTGGCTGAAGTCGTCCAAGCGGCCGTCGATACGGGGGCAACCACGATCAATATTCCGGACACCGTCGGGTATAGTCTGCCTGTTGAATTCGGCAGTTTAATCGCATTTTTGGTGAAGCGAATTCCCGTGCTTGGAAAAACCGTCAATCTTTCGGTCCATTGCCATAATGATTTGGGGCTCGCTGTGGCCAATTCATTGGCGGCGGTTCAAAATGGAGCAAATCAAGTGGAGTGCACCGTCAATGGGATTGGCGAACGGGCAGGGAATGCTTCACTTGAAGAAATCGTCATGGCAATCGATACGCGCCGTGATCTTATGAATGCCTATACGGATATTCATTTGAAGGAGATTACCAAGTCTTCACACCTCGTTTCTCATTTGACGGGACTTGTCGTTCAGCCGAATAAAGCGATTGTCGGTCGGAACGCTTTTGCCCACGAATCTGGAATTCACCAGGATGGGATCATCAAAATGCGCGAGACTTATGAAATCATTGACCCTAAGCGGATTGGCTTGAGCGTAAGTGAAATTGTGATGGGGAAACACTCGGGCCGTCACGCCTTTCGGGAGCGTTTGGAAAAATTGGGGATTAAATTAACCCAAACTCAGCTCAACGAAGCGTTCGCACGTTTTAAGAAACTGGCTGATCAGAAAAAGTATGTGTTTGATCAGGATCTGGAAGCGATTGTGGAAGATCAATTGAGTGAAATTCCAGAGACTTGGAAGTTCGGATATCTCAAAATTACCTCAGAAACGGGGATGCGCCCTCAAGCCACAATCGGTTTGAAACGTGAAGGCAAAACCCAGGCTGCGACTTCAGATGGTGATGGTCCTGTCGATGCTTGTTATAAGGCGATTGAGAAGATTACGGGCATGAAAGGACGTCTTTCTCATTATGCGATTCAATCGGTCACAAGCGGCAAGGATGCGTTGGGGGAAGTCAACATTAAGATTGCGTTTGGTGACCGTGAAGTCGGCGGCCGCGGGACGAGTACAGACGTGATTGAAGCGAGCGTGAAAGCATATCTGTTTGCACTCAACAAGGTATGCGCACATCTTGAAAAAAAGTCAACTTCTCCAATTTAAATTTGGTTCATGCATACAGCGGGCGACCCTGAATTAAAAGTTTACGGGATATTCGGTTACCCGCTTGGACATACGGTTTCTCCCGCGATTCAGAACTCGGCGTTCGATCATTACGGACTGAAATCATTTTATTTTGCGTTTGAACGCCCTCCCGCGCGATTTCGTTTTTTAATGCGACATTTAAGATCGCTTCTGCTTGATGGTTTTAACGTCACCGTTCCTTATAAGTGGGTTATTTTAAAATACCTCCGAAGAAATCTTACCCCGACAGCAAGGGCCATCGGTGCAGTGAACACGGTTTTTCGGAAAGGCAAACGTTGGTTTGGCGATAATACTGATTGTTACGGTTTTTTGACATCACTCCGAAAGGAGGGGCGATTTAGTCCTAGAGGAAAGCGTGTATTACTTCTTGGTGCAGGAGGTGCAGCGCGGGCGGTAGCTTATGGACTGGGACAGAGCGGCGCAACGGAAGTTCGACTTGTGAATCGTCCAAGATTCCAAAAAAGAAGAGAAGATATTGTTAGAAAATTTAATAAGTTATTTTCCCCACGGACTAAGTTCATAGGTTTTTCGCTTAATCGCCAGAACTTGAAGCGTGGGTTGAAAGATGTTCAGCTTGTGGTTGATGCTACTTCCACTTCAGGCGATCCAGACCGTCGACTTATTCCGATTGATCTGATTCCTAAAGCTCGTAGGGGTCGGCATCTTTTGTTCTTTGATCTTGTGTATTATAAAAAAAGGCCATTTCTGAAAGATGCGAAGCGAAAAGGCCATCGGATTTTAGATGGAAAAAGTATGTTGCTTCATCAAGGGGCGAAGGCGTTTGAAATTTGGACGGGACGGCGTGCGCCCATTCAACAAATGAGGAAAGCACTTCATGACGCTCTTCATTCTCAATAGTATTTTAGTTTTTGCTCTGGGGACGATCTTTGGCAGCTTTTTCAATGTCTGCATTTATCGTTTTCCCTTGGAGCAGTCGATCGTGTGGCCGCCTTCGCATTGTCCTGGTTGCAAGAAGCGGATTGCTTGGCGCGATAACATTCCGCTTTTGAGTTTCTTGGCGCTTAAGGGGCAGTGTCGTCATTGTGGCGGAAAAATTTCGCCCCGCTATTTCGCGGTGGAATTCATCACAGGCATTTTTTACCTTTGGATTTGGCTGGCATTTGGATTTACAATAGCCGGGTTTATCGCTGCATTGTTGTTTTCATTACTTTTAGTCGCAACGGCAGTGGATTTGGAGCACCAGATTATTCCAGATGAGGTAAGTCTAGGCGGACTGGCGGCTGGACTGGTATTAAGTGCGGTGATTCCCTCCATTCATCATGAGATGATTTGGTGGCGCGGTTTATTGGATGGTGTCATTGGTGCTTTGGTCGGTGGTGGGATCATTTATGCCACAGGCGTGATCGGTTCGATTGTTTTTCGTAAGGAAGCAATGGGCGGAGGCGACGTGAAGCTTCTTGCCATGTTGGGTGCTTTTCTGGGCTGGGAGAAAGTAATTTTGGTGTTCTTGCTTGCGCCTGTGCTTGCACTGCCCTTGGGTTTGTTTTTGAAATTTGTGAAGCGCCAAGAAGTGATTGCCTTCGGGCCGTTTCTTTCACTCGCAGGTTGGATTGGTTTTCTTTGGGGGGATCCATTGATTCATTGGTATTTTAGTGGTTTAAATTCTTTATTATAAGGAGAACGCCATGCTTCAATATCTGAGCTGTGGGGAATCGCACGGGAAATATCTTTCTGCGATTTTGGAAGGGATGCCAAGTGGCCTCAAGGTAGACGAAAGTTTAATCCACCGCGATCTTGCAAGACGTCAGCAAGGATTTGGGCGCGGCGGCCGCCAGAAAATTGAAAAGGATAAAATCGAAATCACGGGGGGTGTCTACCACGGGAAAACGACGGGTGCGCCCATTGGGTTTTTGCTTCAGAATACTGATTTTAAGATTAATGAACTCCCCCAACTTTTTCGTCCGAGGCCTGGGCACGCTGATTTGGCAGGCGCGCTTAAGTATCACGAAGGAATCAGGGAAATTCTGGAGCGCGCGAGCGCCCGTGAAACAGCGATGCGGACTGCCATTGGCGCGATGTGTAAGCTTTTCCTGCTTGAATTTGGGATTGAAGTAGCAGGTCATGTGATTCAAATCGGAGGAGCAAAGCTTGAAGAAGAAGTTGCCTTTGACCAAATTTTGAAACGGCGTGAAGGTTCAGAGGTGAACTGCATTTCAAAAGAGGTTGAAAAACACATGATAGCCGAGATTCAAAAGGCAATGAAGAATAAAGACACGATTGGCGGCAAGTATGAAATTCGGCTGCGCGGGATTCCAATTGGGCTTGGTTCGCATGTTCATTACAAACGGAAGCTCGACGGCCGAATCGCTCAGGCGCTCATGAGCATGCAATCGGTCAAAGCAATTGAGTTTGGTCTCGGTGTTTTAGAAGCCGAAACGCCGGGTTCGGAAGCTCATGATGAGATTTTCTATGATGTCAAAAAGGGTTACTACCATAAGACGAACCGAGCAGGCGGGATTACGGGCGGCATGACAAACGGAGCTGAAATTTTGGTGAAGGCTACGATGAAACCGATTTCGACCTTAAGACGCGAACTTCGTTCCGTCAACATGCAGACCAAAAAAGAAGAGAAGGCGGATTTTGAGCGTTCTGATGTGTGTGCCGTACCCGCAGGAAGTGTGATTGGAGAAGCCATTGTTGCATATGAAGTCGCGGACGCCATGCTTGAGAAATTTGGCGGCGATTCACTTCTGGAGACGAAGCGAAATTACGACGGATATCTCAAGCAATTAGAACGATCGTGAAAAATATCTACCTCATTGGCATGATGGGTTCGGGAAAGACTACGACAGGCAAAGCACTCACCAAACTTCTTTCCATTTCGTTTGTCGATTTGGATGATCAAATCGTAGAGCGTGTTGGAAAATCCATCAACGACATTTTTGCAACCGAAGGAGAATCTTATTTTCGAACGGTTGAGAGCGAGCTTCTTCTTGAAACTTCAGGGGGTCGGGATCAGGTGGTGGCGACAGGTGGCGGGATTGTTTTGAATGCCGCAAATCGCGAGCGGATGAAAAATACAGGGGTCGTCATTTATTTGAAAACCAGTTTGAATGTTTTGTGGGATCGGGTGAAAAGCAAAACGGACCGGCCTCTTTTGCGAGATCGAGATCCGCAAGAAACTTTAGCCGCACTTTTTCGTGACCGCGAGCCGCTTTATGAAGCCGGCGCAGATAAAAGTTTCTTAACCAATGGAAAATCTCCGGAATCGGTAGCAGTCGAAATTTACAAGGCGTGTTTTGAGAAAAAATGATCCCCCACCACTTTCCTGTACGTCATTGCGGGCGAAGCGAAGCAATCTTGAAAATGGGGACAGATTATAATCTGTCCCCATTTTATTTTGACCGCAAGGGCAATACGCTGAAAGCGCATAGATAGGTGGTGGGA
>JACOVU010000099.1 GCA_016177155.1 Candidatus Omnitrophota bacterium
AGATCGAGTCCAAACTTTTGAAGCACGCTCGCGACCTCGCTTTCCGAAAGTTCCTTGTTTTTATCACTCAAGGGATCAATCGAAGGAGAAATCAGGAATTGCCGGATGGGGAGTGTCTGGCTAAAGGAAGGAGCTGAAAAAATGGCTGCGTCATACCGATCGATGAAAGGCCTTAAGAAACTCCATACCCTCTGATCGGGATTGGAAACGTCAATGTGGCAGCGCCAAATCCATTTTCCTTTATAACCATCTTTCCGATTAATCAGGGTGATGGGCTGAGGGTCATGAATGAACATAACGTCGCCAACGAGCTCCATAGCTTTCGCATTCATTTCGCCCGTTTCAAGAAAAACGCTAAAATCTTCCGGTGTAATTTCTTCTTCCTTCCCATGAAGGGCGTTATGAAATTTCTTGGTGACCTTGAAAAATTTTTCCCCGCCTTTGATGACATCCCAGCGGGCGTTCACGCCCAACTCCTGAAGGAGCGGAATCATACGGTTTAAAATTTCAGCGACCCCGCCTCCCACCGCCGTTGAATTGATATTTTGCACAGACCATCCCTTGGCTTTCTCAGCCAAAAGATGAAGCTCATCAATCACTTGAGTCCCTATAACCGGCTCGTAATCTTTCAAAGCGTGCGGCATTATTTTGTACCCAGTTTTGCCTTCACCAGCTGAATGATCTTTGCTCGGAGACCTTCACCTGTGTAAGTATACGGATCGAGTCTTGAAATTTTCTTGGCCAAATCTTTTTCGCCTAAGGCGGTCTCAAACCAAAGCGAAAAATCGTTCGCGCCCTTCTCAAGACGAAGCCTTGCTTCAAACATGTGAAAATAAAGCGAATGAATCGTCACCTTTCCAAGCGCCTGGACAAACTCGTCGAGTGAATGAACCATATAAGGTGTCGGCAAAATAAAACTTTGCGATTTCATGAAATAAAACTCCTGCCCTTCGGGAGCTTCTTTTAAGGGTCTCTTCGTTTTGTTCAGAAAATCTTCTACCGCCTCGGCAATTTTGTCGCGAAGCGAACGAATCGTTGAAAACTCGTGGGTGTTAATGCTCGCGAGCCGCTCTCCCAATTTTACTTCGTTAATCGCTTCAGTCACCCAATAAGCAAAATCATTGGGAGGCTCTGGCGAAAGAAACTGGTGCTGCTGGAGATAGCGGTGGGTATGGTGGTAAATCACAGAACCGGGTACGGTTTTAATGTGTTCCACGAGCTCTTTTAAATTCGTTGCTTTTAAACCTGTAAGCTCCTGTAAGTGGAGGCGCGTAAAAAATTGGAAGGTCTCTGGTGTTTTAAGCGGTTCTGGTTGAGGCACGGAATTTCTCCCTCTTCGTTCTAAGCGCTCTTAATCGTTTTAAAAAAAGATAGACCTCTGACGGCGACCGAAGAAAGTAGGCTGCCCCTGAAGAATGATCTGGCCGATTCGTCACTTTAATCCCAATCCCTTTGTCTTTCAACGCTTTAAAAGCGTCCTCATCCGTTCGGTCGTCGCCAATATAGATGGGAAGTTTGGATTTTGAGGAAGCGGCGATCGCCCGTGCCAAAAGCCATAGAATGAGCGTTCCCTTATTCCAGTCGGTGGACGGCCTCACCTCCCAAACCTTTTTCCCTTGAGTCACAACCACTTGAGAAGAACCCGAATAAGGTTTGAGCACATGCCGAAAAAGTTTCTTTGCGCGTTTCGTCTGAGTTTCCGAAAGTTCGCGGTAATGAACGCTCAACGTAAGACCCTTATCTTCCACAAAAATCCCGGAGAACGGTTCTAAAGCCTGCCCCAATTTCCGAGCCAATCCTTTTAACTGTTTCTGAATTGTGGCTGCCTTTGGATGCACAAAACGTGTTCGAGGTCCTTCAAACTCTAAACCATGGTTACCTGCATAGATGACCCCGGGAACTCCAACTAAACTTTTAACCTCGGCGAGCGAGCGCCCGCTTACAATAGCAGTCCTCAACCCTTTCGTTTGAGCAAAAGCACGGAGAGTTTCCCTTCTGGACGCTGATAACTTAGCGAGGCTCGGGTGGCGGACAATGGGCGTTAACGTACCATCATAATCCAGAAAAACAACTGGATCGCGCCTGCTCACTAAGAGTTGAAATGCCGGCCACGCATCCCAAAGATATTTCATGGTTAAGTTTCTTGAAATTCAAACTTAAGAAGCTGCGAAAGCACCTTCCCTGCCCAGCGGTAAATATTCTGCTGCTCTACCACCTCTCTCATCTTCCGCATTCGTTTTTCGAGTTCTTCCTTGGAAGCTCCTAAAGCTTGTTGAATCGTATCTGCAAATGACTCAGAATCGTAAGGATTCACGAGAAAAGCATCGGTAAACTCTCGAGCCGCTCCCGTAAATTGCGAAAGAATGAGCGCGCCGCCTAAATCAGGTCTCGAAGCGACAAATTCTTTGGCCACGAGATTCATGCCATCATGAAGGGAACTGACAATGCAAATATCTGACCTGCGGTAGAGCGCCAAAATATCCTGGTAACTCATGTAAGAGCGGGTAAAAATAAGCGGCATCCAAGAACCCTGGGAGTGTTTCCAATTCACTTCCTCGACCAAGGCGTTAATCTCGTCATTTAAATCTTTATAACGCTGGACGTGGATGCGGCTCACCTGACCCAATTGAAAGAAGACAAACTTCTCTTTATAATCTGGGTTTTTTTCTAAAAAGCGGTCCATCGCTCTCAGTCTTTCCGGAATTCCTTTGGTGTAGTCAATTCGATCTATTGAAACGATGAGCCGCTTATCCCGCAAATAATAGTCCTCCGCGATTTTGTCCCATCTCGCTTGTGTTTCGCCGGATTCTGCTTGTTCACCGATCGCTTGAAAATCAATGGAAATCGGAAAAGCTCGGATCATGGTCTCATGGTTTTGATAAGACACAATGTCCTTTTCCCGGTCAATTCGGCTTTCGAGTGTTTGATCCACAGCGGCAAGAAAATTGTCGCAGTGATACCGAATCTGAAATCCGAGCAGGTCATAGGACAAAAGCCCTTCTAAAATTAATTTTCTCTGCGGGCAAATCCGAAACACTTCGGGATTCGGCCACGGCACATGCCAAAAAATCGAAGTAATGATATTAGGCCGATTTGCTTCCCTTAAATACTTGCCGACAAGCGCAAGATGAAAATCTTGAACCCAAACGAATGCTTTCCGGTCGCCCACTTCATCTAAAATAGCTTGGGCGAATTTTTGGTTGACACTTTCATAGGCGGCCCAATCTTGGGCCAAGAAAAGCGGGCGTGTATAGGCGATATGGCAAAGCGGCCAAAGCCCTTGATTGCAATAGCCATAGTAGTAATCGTCGGTTTCCTGCTTCGAGAGAAAGAGTCTTTTCAAATTGTAGGAAGGATTTTCGGGAGGAACGCTTACTTTTTGGTTCGAATCGAGAACGGACCGATCGTAGGAACTTGTGCCGAGAGCGATCCAGCTTCCATGGACTGTTTGCATGACGGGATTCAAGGCGGTCACCAATCCGCCAGGTTGTCTCTGACAGATCACTTTCCCGCCTTTAAAAACATGACTATAGGGCTGGCGATTTGAAACAACAACCAGAAGATAATCGGACATTTTCTCTTGAATGGTTTTTTGAAGTTGTTGTTTCGTCCACATAAACTACGCTCCTTTCATAGTCGTAATGCAAAAACTCGTAGATGAAAATCGTCTCCCAATCTGTAATAAGATTTCATGCCTCTTTTCTACAATACATTCGTGGCTTTGTAAAGACTAGAATGAAAATATCCAATCGCTTGACAAAAACTTTTTCCAGGTTTTAAATAATCAATATGGAGAGTATAATGGCATTGATGGGAAAAATAGAAAGTTGGATCTCACCCTGGATTTACGGACCTTTAGCGTTCCTCCTGTGGGTCTTCCTTCTTAATCTTGCCAAGAATCTTATCATTCACAAAATCAAACGCTTGAGCCAGCGCTCTATCTTCCACTTTGGAGAAATGATCGCCGAAGCCGCTCGTTTTCCTTTGAGTATTTTGATCCTAGGCAGCGGTATCTACATTTTGCAGCTTCTCTTACCTCTAGAACAAAAATATACGCAGGCAGCTTTGATCGCTTTTCAGGCTTCTGTAATCATTGGTTCAATTATTTTCCTCGATAGCGCCATCCGAGCTTTTGGAAGTATTTATGCTCAGCGAGCAGAATTTGCTTTCTTTTCCAAAGGAATTTTGCAAGGCCTGGTACGAGGGGTAGTCATTGGCTTGGGATTGCTGATCTTTCTCGACATGATCGGCATTCCTATCACACCGCTCTTAGCTTCCCTCGGGGTTGGGTCTCTTGCGATTGGTCTGGCCTTACAAGATACACTTACCAACTTTTTCGCTGGGATTTACATCACGATCGACAAACCCGTTCGTGTAGGAGATTTTGTAAAAATTGAAACGGGCGAAGAAGGTTATGTAACAGAGGTAGGTTGGCGGGCCACTAGAATTCAAATGCTCCCTAACAATATGGTAATTGTGCCAAATCATAAACTGATCACGAGTATTTTAACGAACTACTATCTTCCCACCCGAGAACTTGCCGTCCTGATTCAGGTAGGTGTTCATTATGACAGCAACCTCAAAAAAGTTGAGGAAGTTACCATTGACGCAGCTCGCCAAGTCATGAAAACGGTTAACGGTGGCATTCCTGAATTTGACCCTTTTATCCGTTATCATACCTTTGGGGATTCCAGCATTAATTTCACGGTCATCCTTCGTGCGCGCGAATTCGTCGATCAATATTTAATCAAACACGAGTTTATCAAGGCACTTCATGAACGCTACCAACAAGAAGGAATTGTGATTCCCTTCCCCATCCGCACTTTGGATCTTTCAAAAGAAACCCTAGCCACGCTCACCAACCGTTCGTGAAACTGAATCGAATTATTTTACTGCTTACGGTCCTTGGCCTTTGTCTCTTGTCGAAATCTTCGTTTTCTAGGGAAATCTCTTCTCAATTGCAAGGACCAATCGAAGACGCCAGAGTCCTCATGATTTATATCGATGGCCTCCGTCCTGACAACGTGGATGAAATGGTGCGCGAAGGAAAACTCCCCAACATCAAACGACTTTTTTATGACGGAGGCCTTCGGTTTCAGAATTTTTTCACGACTTTTCCTTCCAATACGATTATTGCCAATGGTGTTTTTCTCTCTGGCAAGTGGCCCGAACAAACGGGCCTCAAGACGCAATCTTTCTTTGAACGTTTCGAAGTCCGCCGGCCGAATTTCTTGAAACGCCTCTGGCAAAGAAAACGCTATCCACACTACGACAATCTCCTGATGGAAACGGATGTCGCCCCGGGAATTCTCAAAGAGTTCCGTGCCCGCACGCTCTACAATTATCTGGGCAACCGATTCCACTTCACCGTCGTTCCCATCAGTCCTTATACCGCACCCCCCGCCTGGCCTCATGTGGCAGCAAACACGGTAGAAAAACCTTATCAGGTTACGGCTGAAGCGGCCAAACGATTAGATGATATTAATGCGGCATACGCCCGGCGTTACATGGCAAGCGACCTCTATGGACGCGTTTTTTGGGTCTGGTTTCCAGACATGGACCACGAACAACACGCAGATGAATGGGGACAGTTTGGAAAGATCCGTGAGTCCCTTATCGACGATGACCGTATGATCGGTGAAATCTACGACGCCATGAACCGAGGCGAAAACAAAGGAAAAACTTACATCATTTTATTTTCAGACCACGGCGCTTACGGCGGACGAAACGGTGTTTACAACCAACCGTATTATCTTGGGCGCGACTTTTTCTACAAGACACTTAAAATGAACGTCCGCGGGCCTGACTACAGCATGACCCACCCAGGAACAGACTCTAAGTCTTTTGCATTTGTCGACAATATGGGACGCGGGCACGCTGAAATTTATCTGCCGGTCAAAAACGCTCTGTCCCGAGATTGGTCGAGACCCAATACGCTTTATGAATTGGAACATTACGGTTTTGGCCCTAACCGCAAACCCCTCAATTTAGTGGAAGCGCTCTTGAAATTGAACCTTTCTTCCCAGAACGAACGTCCCGCGGTTGACCCCCGCCCTGTAGAATTTCTGATGCTGAAACTTTCTGAAGAACTGATTTATCTGGCGAGGAAAGACGGTTCTCAAGCACTCATTCGAACTCGCCGCGAAGGGAGTAAAGTCTTCTACCGCTATCTACCTGTGAAATACTTAAAACAGGATGAAAACGGAAAAATCGAATATAAAGAGGCCTTCTCCCAAGACCCGTTGGGTTATCTCAAATCTGCCAAGTTTCACCCTGAAGGATTCGACACGGCGGAAGCCTTCCTTAAAGAGGAGCATTCTCCTAATATTTGGCTGAAAGCCAGTTATGAGACTGATTTTCCGGATGCGGTTACTGCCATCGCGAAATTCTTAAACTGGAGCCCCAAATTATCCTACTTGGCGAAGGCTCGAGATCCGGATATGATAGTGTCCTCTGCCGAGGGCTGGAATTTCAGGATCGAACCCATTAAGGGCGCAGATCACGGCTCGCTTGCGCGCGATTCAATGCGTGCTACGTTCATGATTTCAGGACCGAACATTCGAAAGGGCGTTGTGGAAGAACCGCATCGCATCATTGAACTTGCCCCAACCGTGCTCCACATGATTGGTTATGCGAAGAAAACTGATTTTGAAGCAAACGCCATTCGAGACCTTTATGAACCATAAACATAAATTTATTTCAGGCTTCGTCTTCGCGCTCGTTCTGAGTGTGCTGCTCAACGCTGGCCCTCTTTTTGGATTTGGAGAAGCAGTGGAAGGCTCTTCAGAAGCTTTGTTCTGGACTTCCCCCCAGACGGTTCACGATTTCCAAAAAGCTACCGACATTCATGGAATAGCGACCTCGGCCATGGCCATTACCGAATTGGAGGTGGTCCGTCTCGTCGATCGAGCGATCAATTTCCCAATCCGCAAAAATCTAAACCTGCTGGAAAAAATGTTTGGCCTCGCCCACGATTCTTATCAGAAAATTCCGCAAATCAAACCCGTCCGCCGAGCGGGTCAACTCGTCGATGCGCTCTTAATCGAAGAACTCAGCCTCGCGGATCTCCGCACAATCATCAATGCGGCCTCCTCTCAGGGCGGAGGAGGGATTACTCCCATGATGCAGGCGCGTCTTTATCGAATTTTGGTGTGGGGAGAACGCGTGATGGATGATCTCGATCAAGCACTTTTGCTCCCAATGGAGCTTACGCTTTCTCAGATCGCGGCGCGAGACGTCCAAATAAAATTCCTAGGTTACGGAGGGGATGGGCTTGGTCTCGCGAGGGAACAGCTTTTTATGGTTCTCAGGATCGTCAACAAAAAATTGGTCAAATTAGGATCAAAAGTAATCGACCGAATGGAAGACATTCAAAACGCTTGGATTCGATACCAAAAAACGAAAAAAAATAAGCATTTCTTCATCCATTTAAGAATCCCGTTATCGGAGTATGAAACTAACCCCGCCCTTCTCAAGAACAAATACTCACTCGTCACCAAAGAGACCAACGGTGTGAGAATGGATCGCGCAACAAGCGAGTCTGGTCGAGAACTGCTCACGCTGATTCAGATCGATCGCCCCGCATTCGCAGCCGATACCGAATACATGCTCGTTTCGGTTCAAGCCAATCGATGGAACAATGCCAGCCCCGAGATGCGCCGCTACGTGATCGATGAAGACGAATACCGCCAGTTCCATGCGGTTTCTTTCCTTGACAGAGCAGCGGAAAGTTAAGATAATACGACCACTCAAAAGTCTTAAGCGTTTCGCGTTGTAACCTCAAGATTAGCAATATCTTACGGCTGTTCGCCGAATCGCTTTGAAACAAAACGACAAGTTTTACCCACTCGTTCGAAATATCGGAATTGTAATCACCATCCCCATGGTGTTTGCGGCAGGACCGATTTTGGGTTTTGCCATCGGGTGGTGGGTAGATGAAAAGTGGGGATTTGATCCCTGGGGGAAAACAATTTTAAGCCTCCTCGGATTTGTCGCCAGCGTAAAACAAGTAATCGATCTCATCAAGAAAGCAACGAAAGACGTGTCTTCTGACGTGTCAGAAGACACGTCAAATAACGCGTAATTCACATGGTAGAAGAACACATGCACGAAGTAACCCATCAAGTTGCTCACGCCGAAGAAGGTCTTAAAGAACTGGCCAATTGGATCACGCTCGTCAACGAATATCGGCATGGCTCTGTCGCACATTTCCTCCATCATTGGGAAAACGTGGTCTTTTCGCTCACGGCGGCGTTATTTTTGGTGGGAATCAGTTTTCTGGCCGCGAGAAAAAAATTGCTGATTCCAACACCTCTTCAAAATGCGCTCGAACTTGCGGTTGAGTCGCTCGACAACTTAGTCACGGGAATTATTGGTCCACGAGGCCGCGCCTACGTCCCTTTCATTGGAACGCTCTTTCTCTATATTCTCATTCAAAACTTTATGGGGCTTGTGCCCGGCATGAAATCTCCCACTTCAAGTTTGAACACAACTGCCGCTCTTGCGATTTGTGTCTTTGGTTACGTCCAGGGAATTGGAATCAAGGAAAATGGAATCTTGGGTTATGTCGATCATCTCATGGGAAACCCGAGAGATTTAGTCGGTTGGATCATGACGCCCCTTAATCTCCCCCTTCACATTCTTGAGGAACTGATCAAACCTCTGAGTCTTTCGCTTCGACTATTTGGAAACGTTTTAGGCGAAGACTCGCTGATCGCGGCGTTTGTCGGACTTGGAATTCTGGCGCTTTCATTCATGAAAAGTCCCATCGGGCTACCGCTCCAATTTCCATTTCTTTTGCTTTCGCTTCTTCTCGGAACGATTCAAGCTTTGGTATTTTCACTTTTAACAACGATATACATCTCGCTTATGTTGCCACAGGAAGCACATGAGCATTAATCATCAATCTAACAACTAAGGAGGATAAATTAAATGCCATTTCAAACCGCACTTTCATGGACACTTCCTATCGCAGTTGCGATTGCTGCCTTCGGTTCTGCGCTCGGTCTTTCGCGTGCCATTGGGGAAGCGATGCAAGCAATCGGAAGACAGCCCGAAGCATCAAACAAGATTCAGACGGCGATGATCATTGGTTGCGCCTTTATTGAAGCTTTAACGATTTATGCGCTCCTGACCGTTTTGATTCTTCAGGGAAAAATTGGTTAAATAATTCGTCCGTCATCGCGAATCCCCAAAGGGGACGTGGCGATCTCAGATTCGGGATTGCTTCTCTACGCTCGCAATGACGATTAAGATGATGATATGAATCTCTCACTACAAGAAATCTTGACTCAGGCAGGGGCATTTATCCTCCTGGTCTGGGTGTTAAAAAAGATGGCGTGGAAACCGCTTCTCAAGCTTCTCGATGAGCGGCGCGAACGGATTCTAAAAGGTTTTGAGGAAATTGAGCATACGAAACAAGAAGTCCAGAAACTCAAAGCCGACTACGAGCATTCGCGTGCCCACATCGAAGAAGAAGCACACCGAAAACTTCAAGAATCAGTGGATGAGGGGAAACGCATTTCTCGCGAACTCCAGGAAGAAGCGAGACGAGAAGCGCGAGCTGTGCTCGAAAAAGCAAAAGAAGACATCTCGCTTGAAGTTGCGAAAGCCAAAGTGACGCTTCGAGGCGAAATCGCGGATCTCACGCTCGCCGCGACAGAGCGCCTTCTTAAAGAAAAATTGGATGAAACTAAAGACAAAGAAATCGTTCTCGACTTCATTGAAGACTTAGAGAAATTAAAGTGATCCCACTACCTCCAATGCAAAAACATGCTCAGCCAATGCTCGTAAGAAAAGGGGGACAGACTATAGTCTGTCCCCCTTTTCTTGAGGGGCATGTTCTTGAAACGCTTCGCGTTTTTCCCTTATGGGGAAGATTGGAGGTAGTGGGATGAAGACGCTTGAAATTGCGGATCGTTATACCCGTTCGGCATTTGAACTTGCCAACGAAAAAGGAGCAGTAGAAATCCTGTTTCAAGAACTTGCTACCGTTCGAGAAGCAATGGAGAGCCGATCCGAACTCCTAAACCTGCTCCAAAGTCCACTCATCACGCAGGAGGAGAAACGCTCACTCATAGAGGGAATTTTAGGGCCTAAGGCAAGCGCGCTTGCCCGAGAATTTCTGAACGTCCTGGTCGAAAAAAAACGCATCGATCTCTTCCCTTTTATTGTGGATCGTTTGCGGAGCGCGATCTACGAAAAGAAGGGAATTCAAGAGGCTACGGTGGTTGCGGCGCGCGAGTTGCATCCCAGCATTATTCAGCTCATCCAAAAAGCACTCGAACGCGCAACCCAAAAAAAAGTCGAACTCCAAACGGAAGTCGACAAGCGTCTGTTGGGCGGCCTCCAAATTCGCATGGGAAACCATCTCATTGATGGAAGTTTAAGAACAAAGTTAGATACCTTAAAATCTCAACTGATTCATGCAAAGGTATAGATAAATGTTAAAACCGGAAGAAGTCACATCAGCCATTAAAGCTGAGATCCAAAAATATGAAAAAAAACTCAAGATGGAATCGGTGGGCTACGTCCTCCAAGTGGGAGACGGGATCGCCCGCGTCTACGGTCTTGAGGAAGTCATGGCGAGCGAGCTCGTTCAATTTGAGGATGGAACAGCGGGGATTGCACTCAATCTTGAAACCAATAACGTCGGCGTAGTCATTTTGGGTTCTGACGCCAACATCAAAGAAGGAAGCTTGGTTCGAAGAACCGAAAAGATTGTCCAAGTCCCAACGGGGAAAGCGCTTCTTGGCCGAATTGTGAACCCGCTTGGTGAACCACTTGATAACAAAGGACCGGTGACGACCAAATCATTTCGTCCTGTCGAATGCGTTCCTCCCAATGTTTTGCGCCGCCAGCCCGTGAAAGAACCGCTGCAAACAGGCATTAAAGCGATTGATTCTATGATTCCGATTGGACGCGGACAACGAGAACTGATTATTGGTGACCGTCAAACGGGAAAAACTGCTATTGCCGTTGATGCCATTGTCAATCAAAAAGGCCAGGACGTATTTTGTATCTACGTCGCCATCGGGCAAAAACTCTCCTCGGTAGTACAACTTGCGAAAACCTTGGAAGAACAAGGTGCTTTGGAATACACCACAATCGTAGTTGCTTCTTCAGAAGACCCTGCGCCGCTCCAATACCTTGCTCCGTACGCCGGTTGTGCGATGGGCGAAGAGTTTCTTTATACGGGAAAACATGCTTTAGTCGTTTATGACGACCTTTCCAAACATGCGCAAGCTTACCGGCAGCTTTCCCTTTTGCTTCAAAGACCTCCTGGCCGCGAAGCGTACCCAGGGGATGTTTTTTATCTCCATTCAAGACTTCTCGAACGTGCCGCAAAACTTCGCGATGACCTAGGCGGAGGATCTCTCACGGCGCTTCCCGTCATTGAAACTCAGGCGGGCGACATTTCAAGTTACATTCCAACGAATGTGATCTCTATTACCGACGGACAAATTTATCTTGAGGGCGATCTCTTTTACGCAGGCATTCGACCGGCGATCAATGCAGGACTTTCGGTTTCCCGAGTCGGCGGAAACGCTCAAACCAAAGCGATGAAACAAGTGGCAGGCATGCTTCGCTTAAGCCTCGCCCAACATCGGGAACTCGCTGCGTTTGCGCAGCTTTCTACGGATTTGGATCAAGCAACCCGGGATCAGCTCACCCACGGAGACCGGATGGTTGAAATTTTAAAACAAAACACTCTCTCTCCCATGGCACTTGCTCGACAAGTCCTAATCATCTTTGCAGGAATTAATCATTATCTAGACGACGTGAAACTCGATTTGGTGAAAAAATTTGAGACTGAGTTTTTCGCCTTCATTGAGAA
>JACOVU010000103.1 GCA_016177155.1 Candidatus Omnitrophota bacterium
ATTGCCATGGTGATTGTATGGAATGAATTAGCAGAGGGTGACCGCGAGCTTGCGGCCGGACTTGTCGCTTTCAATGCCGTATTTCAAGTATTGTTCTACGCGGTCTATATTTATATTTTTATTACATTTGCTCTTAATCGATTGAATCTTGTGGAAGGCCTCAGTGTTAGTATTTCGATGTGGGAGTCTGCTAAAGCGGTTCTGATTTATCTTGGCATTCCCTTCGTTTCTGGCTTGGTGACACGATTTTGGCTGATCAAATCAAAAGACAAGGAGTGGTATGAACATCAGTTCGTGCCGAGAATCAGCCCCATTACCCTCGTCGCGCTTCTCTTTACCGTCTTCGTGATGTTTTCTCTGAAGGGCGAATATATCGTCCGCTTGCCCCTTGACGTTTTTCGTATCGCTGTGCCTTTGACCATCTATTTTGTCGTGATGTGGTTTATGACTTTTTTTGTTGCCCGCAGGGCGAAGGCAAATTACGGCGAAACAACCGCCATTTCCTTCACTGCCGCAAGCAATGATTTCGAACTGGCCATAGCGGTAGCCGTCTCCATTTTTGGAATCAATTCAGGCCAGGCATTTGCCACTGTGATCGGCCCTCTTGTCGAAGTGCCGGTTTTAATTGCGCTTGTGAACGTTGCGTTTTGGCTGAGGAAAAAATATTTCGCGGTTGCGTTAAATATGAAGCAATCTTAGAGCGTTGTTGAAAAGGAGGAAGAAATGACTACAAAAGATCAAGGAAAGAAAAAAGGGTTTTTCAAGAAACTGGTTGAAAAGATCGACAAGAAAATGGCAGAAAAAGCAAGCCAGTCTAGTTGCTGTGGGATGGACGCAAAGAAAGAAAGCGATTCAACGAAACGTACCTCATGTTGCGGCTAACCGCTGATTGGGTTGTTTATTCTTTGCTCAGGTTTGGCCCTGACTCAAAACTGGGAGCAGCAGTACATTTTTTTATTTACGATTCAATAAAAATTTTACTTCTGCTCCTTGTGATGATTTCTGTGATTGGTTTTCTGAGAACGTATCTTCCTCAGAAAACCATCAAAGCCTGGCTCAGCGGGCGAAAAGGCTTTGCCCACTTTTTTGCTTCCGCTTTTGGCGCTGTGACGCCTTTTTGCTCGTGTTCCTCCATTCCAATTTTTTTCGGGATTCTCGGAGCGGGCGTTCCGCTCGGAGTCGGGTTTTCATTTCTGATTACTTCGCCTCTCATTAACGAATATCTCGTCGTTCTCATGCTTGGATTTTTCGGTTGGAAAATCACAGTTGCCTACGTCCTAAGCGGTATGGCGATTGGCATGATCACAGGTCTCATTTTAGGGCGCTTGAAGCTGGAGCGGTTGCTGGTAAGCGATTTTATTCCGTCAAATTCTCAGGCGAATGGGGAAAGTGAATTTAAAAACTTCCGGGCGCGAGTATTTTTTGGACTCAAAGAAGCGCACCAAATGATTCAAAAACTTTGGGCGTGGGTGCTTTTGGGTGTAGCAATTGGCGCTTTGATTCACAATTATGTTCCTGAGGAAACCATTCAATCGATCGTTGGGAAAGCAGGCGTGTTTTCGGTTCCGATTGCAACGCTCGTCGGCGTTCCGATGTATGGAAGCTGTGCCGCAATCGTTCCCGTTGCCGTTGTGTTATTTCAAAAAGGAGTTCCTTTGGGGACGGCCCTTGCTTTTATGATGGCTGTTTCGGCTTTAAGCTTGCCGGAAGCCATCATGCTCAGACGTGCCATGCGTCTTGAGCTTATCGCCATCTTTTTCACGGTTACCACCATCGCCATCGTTACGACGGGCTATGTTTTTAATTTTCTCCAGCCGATTTTGAATCGCTGATTTTTATTTCCATCCTTTATTAAAGATATCGTTGACAGTTTTCAGTTTAGCTCTAAAATCCACCAGGAGAAAAGCGATCTCTATGAAATATCGAGTTGCCATTTCAGGATCTTATGGAGGCATGAATTTAGGAGATGAAGCGATTCTTGAGGTGATGCTCCGAGAATTGCGCGCCTCGATGGAAGTTGATGTGGTTGTGTTTTCGCGTAATCCCAAGGACACGGAAGCAAGGCACAAGGTACGCGCCGTTCCGATCCGCGAAATGCATAAAGATGAGGTCTTTGAAGAACTGCGGAAACAAGATCTTTTTGTATTGGGGGGAGGCGGGATTCTCTTTGATGGAATGGTCGATAATTTCCTACGGGATGTTAATTGGGCCAAAGAACTTGGAATTCCCGTCATGGTTTATGCGATTAGCGTCGGTCCTCTGGAACATCCAGAATCGAAAAAACTGGTAGCTGAGACGCTGAACCAAGTAGACAGGATTACAGTCCGTGAAGGAGAGGCAAAACGGATTTTGAACGATTTAGGCGTGAATCGGGAGATTGAAGTGACTGCAGACCCGGCAGTTTTGCTTAAGCCACAAACCTTTACGAAGGAGATGCTAAAGAAGGAAGGAATTGATCCCGAAAAAGCGCTCGTAGGATTTTCGGCAAGAGAGCCAGGACCGGCCGCTCCTGACTTGAACATCGATCAATATCACGCTATTCTTGCCAATGCCGCCGACTTTATGGTTGAGCGCTTTGATACTCAGATCCTCTTTGTTCCAATGGAGCGAGGAGAGAATCGAGACCCGCAACATTCACACGCCGTTATTTCCAAAATGGCAAACGCCCAACGGGCCAGTGTCTTAAAAGGCGAATACACATCAGCCCAAGTATTGGGATTGATGGAGCATATGTCGTTTGTCGTAGGCATGCGGCTTCACTTCCTCATTTTTGCAGGCATTCACAACGTTCCGCTCATCCCTCTCCCTTATGCTTCCAAAGTTTCAGGTTTTCTTTCGGATTTGGATATGCCCATGCCAGCGATTGCCCATCTCAATGTGGGGAAGCTGTGCGCTTTTATCGACCGGTCCTGGGATACCAGAAAAACGATTGCAAAGAAACTCGAAGAAAAAATTCCAGAGATCCAAGAACGAGCTAAACAAACCAACCAAATTCTCTGTGACTTGCTTCGGTCTTTGTCGCCGAAATAATCCTTTTTGAAGGGGTTGTTATGCCCGCACTTCGCCCTCCAGCAAAACCTGTGACCATGGATCTTCCACCACGAACAGGGCAGATTGCGGGAGAGACGGATGTTCTTGTGATTGGAGGAGGTCCTGCCGGAATTGGTGCTGCGCTTGCTGTCAGGTCCGATAAAACGCCCAAAGCCGTTCCTGTGGAAGAAGTTCAAAACGATCTCATGCGGCAAGGAGCTGATCTCGGAAGGGAAAAACCTGAGGAAAGTTCTTAAGTTTGCGCTGTTTGCGGTATAAAATGGTGAAGGAATGATAGAAAGGAGTCTTTTATGAAAGTGAATATTGGGATTTCAGATAGAAATCGAAAGGTAGCGAGTCAAATTCTCAACCAACTTTTGTCCGACGAGTATGTACTTTACACGAAGACCCGGAATTATCACTGGAATGTGGTAGGTCCAGATTTCAGCGAACTTCACAAATTTTTCGAGGCCCAGTACGAGGAGCTCAATGATATTGTCGATGAAGTGGCCGAACGAGCACGCACTTTGGGAGGACTCTCTTTCGGAAGCCTTAAGGAATTTTTAACCCATACAAAATTAAAGGAGACGCCAGGCGCAACGTTGAGCGCGAAGAAAATGATTGCCAATTTACTTGGGGATCATGAGGCCATCGTTCAAAGTTTGAGAAAAAGCCTTGATCAATGCGCCGATGAATTGGGCGATATGGGGACGAGCGATTTTCTCACGGCCCTGATGGAGCAGCATGAGAAAATGGCTTGGATGCTTCGTGCCTATCTTGGTTAAATAGGCTAGGAAGTTTTAGCCTCTCTTGACATCTGTTGAGAGGCCAGGTACTTTTTATAGTAAAGAGTAGTCTTTTTATTTTAGGTAACCTTAGAATGCGAGGAAGATGTGAGGCCGGAGGATCATTCTCAGGAAAAACCATTTACCGTTTTGCTTATCGAAGATGATTTATCGCTCGCCACCGTTTTAACCAAAAGGCTTTCCACCGTCAAAGATCCATCCTTCCAAGTGAAGCATGCAAGTCTCTTAGCAGCGGGGATTGAGCTCGTTTCAAAAGGGGGTATTGACGTAGTCCTCCTCGATCTGAATTTGCCCGATAGTCGAGGGCTCGAAACATTTTCTAAGCTTTATGATGAAGTCCCTGACATTCCAATTGTAGTCCTTACCGGCATGGATGATGAAGGGGTCGGCGCGGAAACGGTTCGCAGCGGAGCGCAGGATTATTTGGTAAAAGGTCATATTGGGCACGGCATGCTCCCCCGGGTGTTGCATTATGCCATCGAACGGCACCACATGCAGAGGGGTCTTAAGAGTCTGACGCTCACCGATGAATTCACCGGGCTTCACAACCGTCGCGGATTTTTTACGCTGGCCGAACAGCAGTTTAAGCTCGCGCGCCGGGCGAAAAAAGGGCTCTTACTTGTGTTCGTCGACTTAGACGGCCTCAAACAAATTAACGATGCGTTCGGCCATTCGGAAGGAGACGTGGCTCTCCTTGAAACGACCGAAATACTTAAGGAGGCGTTCCGAGAGTCCGATGTCATTGCTCGTGTTGGAGGTGATGAATTCGTCGTCCTTGCGATTGATGCGCATCCAGACCATGCCGCGATTTTGCTCACCCGCCTTGAGCGGAAACTCAAGTTCCGCAATGATCGAACCAATCGAAAGTATAACCTTTCCCTCAGTTGGGGGTTTTCCTATTACAACCCAACCGACCCTTGCCCGCTCGAGGCGCTTTTGGCTCAGGCGGATCAAGCCATGTATCGGCACAAATTGAAAAAGAAGGGTACGCAAACTATAAGGTCTGTCTCACCAGTCTTACAAGATGAGGCGAACAACGCGCCTCGAGCGGCTGTTCCAAAGCGTGCCAATGCTCCATCCCAAAAGAGGAAAATTTTGATTATCGAAGACGACCGCGCCATTCAGAAGTTCTTGGGCTATCGGTTTCGCAAACTCGGTTTTGAAGTCATCGTTGCCAACGATGGGAAAGAAGGGTTGGACGAAGCGGTCAGCAAGACACCCCACCTGATTATTTTAGACCTGATGCTCCCCGAGTTTTCAGGCGAAGAAGTGTGTAAAGCCATTCGGGAAGATGAAGACGAGAGCTTTGCGAATATCCCGATCATCATGCTCACGGCAAAAACCGGAGATGCAGACCGAATCATTGGAAAGGTCATCGGAGCAAATGCTTATATGACAAAGCCATTTTCAGCGAAGGAACTTCTTGAGGAAGTCGAGCGTTTATTGGCGGACGTTTGAGGGGCGGTTGAAAGTGGAAACGAAAAAATACAAGTCATTCGGGCCTTGGTTTCTTAAGTCAAAAAAGAGGCTCTTTGTTGTTCTTCTTGTAGGTCTTCTTTTGCCAACAGCCATTTTCGTCTTCTTAATGTTTATGGAAGCTCGTTACACGTTAAGGAAAGAGGCCTTCCAACAAAATGCGTTGGCGGCACGCCTTGCGGCACGGGCCATCGAAGAACATTTTACGGGCCTGATTCGTTACGTGGAAAGCTATGCACAACGGAAGAAACTGGGTCTCGCTGCTGAGGTGCGTGATACGAAGTTAATTCAGGAACAGTTGAGAGAAATGGTGGTCAAAAGCCCAGAGGTTGATCGGGCTTTCATTTCGGATCTCAATGGAGTGGAATGGGTTGATTTCCCTCATGATCCGCTTGTGATTGGAAGGAATTTCTCTTACCTCGATTGGCATAGAGGGGTTTCTAAGGTTGGGCAGACGTATGTTTCAGAAGTGTATTTGAGAGATGCCGAACCCAGACGATACATCATTGCGATCGCCTCACCCATCCGGAATCATCAAGGGGTCAAGATTGGCTATCTCGTTGCCCAACATGCGATTGAAAATCTTTCGGCGTGGCTTTCTCGTATGCGGGGAACTTTTGCGGGTTCTCTCGTGTTGATTGATCATAACGGGAATCTCGCCGTTCGGCACGGTCTCTTGGGCGATCCTCCCTTGAATGTGATCGACAACCATTTAGTTCAGAAGGTATTGGCAGGGCGCGAGGAAACGGTTGTTGACAAAGAGCCGATTGGGAGCGAGGAGAGCGTGATCAGTTATGTTCCGGTACAGCCGGTCGGTTGGGGCATTCTTTCGAGCCAATCCCTGCACTCAATTTTTACACCGCTCAGAAAGTTAAAGTATCCTTTTTTTATTTTGACCCTTATTTTTCTAATGGGGGTGATCATTCCACATTTATTCTGGCTTCGTGCCGTTCATAGTTATCACGAATTGCAAAAGGCGACGGCGAGAGCTATTTATGAGAGCGAGGAACGTTTGCGCTCTATCGTTGAAACAGCAACGGAAGGTATCATTTCAACCAGCCATGATGGAAAGATCATCGCCTGGAATAAAGGAGCGGAAACCATGTTTGGGCATTCAGTTGCAGAAGCAATTGGAAAACCAGAAACGCTCATCATTCCGGAGCGTTTTCGCGAAGCGAGTCTTAAGGGAATTGAGCGATTTAATGCGACAGGACATGGCCGCATAGGGGGCAAGGTCGTCGAACTGGCGGGTCTTAGAAAAGATGGGGCTGAGTTTCCGATCGAACTTTCGATTTCTAGTTGGGCCGCGAATGGCGAGCGCTTTTTTACAGCCGTTATTCGTGATATTTCGAATCGCAAAATGTTGGAACAAGAGCGCGAAGAGAAATCAAAGGCGCTGGAACAAAGCAACCGCGAACTCGCAAGACGAGCACGCGTGATGAAAAGTTTACTTGAAGATTTACAAGCGAAGCGAGAGCTTGAGGAACAAAAGCGTACGTTGCAAGAAGCCAATCAACGTCTTCAAGAACTAAGTGCGATCAAGGATCAGTTTGTTGCCACGGTTGGGCACGAACTTCGTACGCCGCTCACCGCCATCAAAGAAGGCATCGGCCTCTTTCTCGATCAAGTGTTAGGTCCTATGAATGTGGAGCAACTTGATTTCTTAGCTACGGTGGATGAGAACATTGATCAATTGACGCGGCTCATTGATAACATTCTGGATCTTTCCAAAATCGAAGCAGGTCGGGTTCAGCTTTCGCGCAAAAAGGTGGCCGTGCAGGATTTAATTCAGGCGACCGTTCAGAGGTATCGTCCGATGATAGGCGCTCGGACGGTTCATGCGGATCTGGCAGACGTCTCCAATGTACTTGCAGATCCAGATCGAATCCTTCAAGTTCTCGGAAACTTATTTTCCAACGCGGTCAAATTTACTAAAAATGATGGAATCATTACGTTCTCGGCGGAACAACGGGACAACTCGGTCGCGGTTTCTGTTGAAGATAATGGGGTTGGGATTGCTAAGGACGACCTCCCAAAACTCTTTCAAAAGTTTTCTCAAATCGGGGAAGGAGAAAACTCGCCGCGCGGCACGGGGCTTGGCCTTGTTGTCTGCAAGGAATTGGTGGAACTCCACAAAGGAACGATTTCAGTCGAGTCGCATCCAGGAAAGGGTTCGAAATTTACTTTTACCCTTCCGCTTTACTCATCGGATTTTGCCTTGGAAGAGGGTTTTCATGATCAAGTAGGAGCAGTGAATCGGAATGGTCAAAGAGAGTCCGTGGGGGTGGTCGCAGTGGACGGCAGAGCATTTCTCAAGGTGCTTCATGAAGACAAAAAGGAGGAGTTGAAAGGGCGTTTAGAGGAAATTGTTGAGATGTTAAGGAAACGTCTTCGAATGGAAGAAACTGTTTTGCTTGTTGAACCGCACTGGATTGTTGTGCTTGCCGCTAGTGCTCAAGCGGGGATGCAGGCAGTTTTGAACCGCATTCAGGAAGCGCTTTACGACTGGGCATCTACCGTGATGAATAAAAACAGTGAAACCATCACGCTCCAATTAGGAGTTGCCGTGTTGCCTGACGACGGTCTTGATATTCACAGTCTTTTTTTAAAAGCCAAGGCCTCTGTCGGCCCAATTTCGTGTAAGGTGTAATCTCTTCATTCATGCTGTAGGCGCTTTATTCCTCAAAACTACTCCTTGCAATAGAACTGATTTCCATTAAAATTACCCCAATTGTTTATGGAAACCATCCAGCACTTTTTTTCCAATTTATACCGTTTTGACGAGCTCATTCGCTGGGGCGGCTATTTTGTGCTCGTCATCATTGTGTTTGCCGAAACAGGCCTTTTAGCCGGTTTCTTTTTGCCCGGAGACTCACTTTTGGTGACCGCTGGCTTAATTGCGGCTGTGGATGGCCCCGTCCATATTGTGTGGCTCAATCTCTTTCTTTCGCTTGCGGCAGTTGCAGGTGACACCACAGGTTATTGGATTGGCTACTATGTGGGTCCTCGAATTTTCAATCGCGAAGATTCATTTTTCTTTCATAAAAATCATTTGTTGAGGACCCAAAAGTTTTACGACAAATACGGAGCGAAGACAATTGTGCTTGCACGTTTCGTTCCAATTGTGCGCACATTTGCTCCGACCGTGGCCGGCGTCGGAAAGATGGAATATAAGCGGTTTTTATCTTACAATGTCATCGGTGGAATTTCCTGGGTGATGAGCATGACCTTGGCAGGTTACTTTTTAGGTCAGTGGGTTCCCCACATTGAAAAACAAATTCATTGGGTGATTTTGGTCGTGATCGTGCTCTCATTTATCCCGATCATTCGTGAACTTTTAGTATCAAAATCTGAAAAAAGAAGCAAAGAAGTTCTCTAAAGAAGGTCTTATCAGAATTCATTCTGGGAAAGGATGTAAGAAATGATCGCTTCGTTGGCACAATTTTCACACGGCGAGATCATCGCGCTTTGGTCCGTTTTAGGAACGGCCGTCGCAGGGCTTCTCTATGCTGGATTTTTGATGGGTCAGGTGCTCCGCGAAGATCGGGGAACGGACGTGATGCAAAAGATCAGCGGCGCGATCCGAACAGGAGCTAATGCGTACCTCTATCGCCAATTTCGCGCCATCGCATTCTTAATTCTTCTCTTAACCGCAGCGCTTTACTTCACGGCAGGAACTCAGCATATCGCAGTCGGTCGCGCATGCGCTTTCTTGATGGGTTCTATTTTTTCGGCGACCGTTGGTTTTGTAGGAATGAACCTTGCGGTGCGCGGAAATGTTCGCGTGGCTGCCGCTGCGAATCGGAGAAGTTTCAGTGACGCCCTTAAAATTGCTTATCGAACGGGGACGATTACAGGAATGTTGACCGACGGGCTTGGGCTTTTCGGCGGCACTTTGATTTTTATGATTTACGGTGAGAAGGCCTATGAAGTGCTCCTCGGTTTTGGTTTTGGCGGTACGCTCCTTGCACTCTTCATGAGGGTAGGCGGCGGTATTTATACGAAGGCCGCTGATGTCGGGGCGGATTTGGTGGGGAAAATTGAAAAAAATATTCCAGAAGACGACCCGCGCAATGCCGCGACGATCGCGGATAACGTGGGCGACAACGTAGGCGATTGCGCTGGAATGGCCGCCGATATTTTTGAGTCCTACGAAGTAACGATTGTCTCGGCCATGATTTTAGGTTGGGCTTCTTTTGGCCACAAGGGTGTGATTTTCCCGCTTCTTGTTCGCGCGATTGGCGTAATCGCCTCTATTATCGGAACGTACGCCGTGCGGACCAAAGAAGCTGTCCGCGATGCCATGAAAGCCATCAATATCGGCTTCATTCTTTCCGCGATCATTTCGATCGTAGGGTTTACCTTGGTTGGTTTCTTTTATTTCCGCTTTCCTGATCAACCTCAGTTAGCGGCTTGGATCAGCTTTGGAGTCCCAGGACTTGATATGCGCCCTGTTTGGACCACCTTGATTGGAATTCTTCTTGCGATTACGATCAATCGGCTGACCGAGTATTTTACGGATACACGCAAACCGCCTGTTCAGTCCGTTGCCGAATCTTGCCAAACAGGACATGCTACAACCATTATTACGGGTTTTGCCGTCGGTCTTGAAAGCACGGTCTGGGCGATCATTGTCATTGCCATTTGTATTTTGCTTTCCGCTTTGATTTACACGGGAACGAATCCGACCTTTGTGGCTTACGGAGTTTCCATGTGCGGCATCGGAATGCTGACGCTTACGGGCAATAATATTTCGATGGACGTTTTTGGGCCTGTGGCGGACAACGCAAATGGAATTGGCGAGATGGCCCATCTTCATAAAGATGCAAGACAAATCTTGGCTGATCTCGATGCGGTAGGGAATACCACGAAAGCGATTACAAAAGGGATTGCGATTGCTTCTGCCGTGGTTGCCGCCATTTCACTCTTCAACGCCTATATTACGGATATTAGCAACCTCACTCAATTGACTTTCGCACAAGTGGCCTCGTCCCTTTCCATTTCAGATCATAATGTATTTATTGGGCTCTTGATTGGCGGTGCGATTCCATTCCTGTTTAGTTCGCTGACCATTAAAGCAGTGGGGCGAGCGGCCTTTTTGATTGTAAAAGAAGTGCGCGAACAATTAAAAGACAAGGCGGTTTGGGAAGGCACGAAACTTCCTGATTATGCGCGCGTGGTATCGATTTGCACAACCGCTGCCCAGAAAGAATTGATTCGCCCGGGACTTCTTGCCATTTTAGCGCCTTTGCTCGTTGGATTCCTTTTGAAGAAGGAAGCGCTCGGCGGCTTCCTCGCGGGTATGATTCTTTCGGGACAACTCCTCGCGGTATTTATGGCCAATGCGGGCGGCGCTTGGGATAATGCGAAGAAATTAATTGAAGACGGCCTCTATGGGGGGAAAGGCTCTGAAGCTCACAAAGCTTCGGTGACAGGGGATACAGTTGGAGATCCCCTGAAAGATACCGCAGGCCCTGCACTTAACCCGTTGATCAAAGTGATGAACATGGTGGCGCTTCTTGCCATTCCGCTCGTGGTGAAGTACGAAAATTCACCGAAGGCGTTTTGGATTGCCTGTGTCTTTGGACTCTTTTTATTCTTTTTCTTAGTCCGTAATCCGAAGGCCAACCAAGCAAAAAGTTGAGATTCTCAAGCGCGCGTAACCTTTTCATCCGTCATTGCGAGGCAGTGTGCCAAGCAAGGCCGAAGCAATCCCACCAGAAAATGGGGACAGATTATAATCTGTCCCCATTTTCAATCTATGATCTGAGATTGCTTCGCTTCGCTCGCAATGACGCAAAGAAACTATGAGTCTTTACTGGATCGCTCTCAGTGGAGGCATTCTTTTTCTCGCCGCCTATTTTTCCTACGGCCGATTTCTTTCCAAGCACTTCGATCTGGAAGCAAATCGGAAAACTCCCGCTTGTGAAGTGAACGACGGAATTGACTACGTTCCTACCAAACGCGCGTTTCTCTTGGGGCAACATTTTTCCGCAATTGCGGCGGCAGGCCCAATTGTAGGGCCGATTCTCGCCTCACTTTGGTTCGGCTGGTTTCCGGTGCTTCTTTGGATCGTGGGCGGCGCAATTTTTTTTGGCGCAGTCCACGATTTTTCAAGTCTCATCGGATCGGTCAGACACAAAGCTGCTTCCATTGCAGAAATTGTGAAAGAATATTTTGGTCCGAGAGGGCATGTGTTCTTTCTTATGTTTGTGTGGTTTTCTTTGATTTACGTGATCACGGCTTTTACCGATATCACTTCAAGTTCCTTTGTAGATCCAGAACTTGGAGGTGGTGTTGCGACCTCCTCGATCCTTTATCTGTTGATCGGGCTTCTCATGGGGATTGCGCTTTATAAATTCAGAATGCCGCTTGGAATTGCTACACCGCTTTTTCTTTTGTTCGTTGTGCTCGCAATTTGGTTTGGTCCTCATATCCCGACTCGGATTTTGTCAACTGCTTCCTTAAGTTCACAGCAAATTTGGAATGTCATTCTTTTGGGTTATTGTTTTGTAGCGTCTGTCATTCCCGTCTGGCTTCTTTTGCAACCGAGAGGTTATTTAGGAGGATTTTTTCTTTATGTCACGCTTGCGGCAGGCATGATCGGTATTTTCTTGGGAGGTGAGAAAGTTGCCTATCCTGCATTTCTTGGTTTTACGAGCGCGAAGGGGATGCCGCTTTTCCCCATTCTTTTTGTTACGGTGGCGTGTGGCGCTTGCTCAGGTTTTCACGGGATTGTGAGTTCGGGTACGACCTCAAAACAAATTGCGAAGGAAACCGATTGTCACATGGTGGGCTACGGCGGCATGTTGCTTGAGGGACTTGTGGCGTTGATCGCACTTTCCACAGTCATGGTGCTTGCGAAGAGCGATCCACTTGTGAATGCAGGGCCAGATCGAATTTATGCAGAGGGCTTAAGCCGCTTTGTTCAAAATTTTGGAATTCCGCGTGACTTTGCGCGTGCCTTTACGCTGCTTGCTTTTACGACTTTTATTTATGATACGCTTGATGTTGCAACGCGCCTTGCGCGTTATATTTTTCAGGAACTGACGGGTTGGAAAAATGCGTGGGGAAGAATGGTGGCGACGCTCGCAAGTCTTGCGATTCCGCTTTTCTGTGTGAGTCTTAAAATGACAGACCCACAAGGAAACTTGATTCCTGCCTGGAAAGTGTTCTGGACAATTTTTGGCACTTCAAACCAACTCCTTGCTGCACTTACCCTTATGATTCTTTCGGTCTGGCTCATGAAATCCAAAAAATCTTGGTGGATGAGTGCCATCCCCATGGTGTTTATGATGGTGGTGACTTTATGGTCGCTTTTGATTATGATGAAGCCCATGTTTACCAGCGTCGTCTCGGGTGCGCCTTCCCTCGATTTTATCGGAATTGTGGCTTTAGGTCTTTTTGCACTTGCGGTGCTGCTTGTGATTGAGGCGTTTGGAGTTTGGCGCGAGAGGAGAGGAGCGTCGTGACAAAAAAGCCGGCAGAAAAAGCAGTGCCTCATAAAGAAAGAGAGAAATGGGGCACGCGGCTTGGCCTTGTGCTTGCAATGGCCGGCAATGCCATCGGGCTTGGGAATTTCCTGCGCTTTCCCGTTCAATGCGCCAATAACGGCGGCGGCGCTTTTATGATTCCTTATTTCATCGCGTTCATTCTTCTCGGGATTCCTTTAATGTGGATTGAGTGGGGGATCGGGCGCTTTGGCGGAAAGTATGGGCATGGAACAACGCCCGGAATGTTTCATTATCTTTGGAACCACCCGCTTGCAAAATACTTGGGCGCGATCGGGATTACGATCCCTTTCGCACTTGTGGTGTATTACACCTACATTGAATCTTGGACGCTTGCCTACAGTGTGTTTTCTTTCACAGGGAAGTATTTTGGAATTACAAGCCATCAAGGAATGGCGGATTTCCTAGCCGCTTACCAAGGCAAGATGGTGAATGCTAATTTCAATGGCATTGGCACTGCGTATCTCTTTTTTTTAATCACTCTTTTTCTTAATGTATGGATTCTATGGCATGGAACAAAAGGGATCGAACGCCTGGCGAATTGGGCGCTTCC
>JACOVU010000003.1 GCA_016177155.1 Candidatus Omnitrophota bacterium
AGGCGACCAAGGAATGATGTTTGGATACGCTGCGAATGAAACTCCCGAATTCATGCCGCTTCCTATTATGTTTGCACACCAATTAGTTTATGAACTCGCTAAAATTCGAAAAGCTGGAAAGCTTAAATATTTACGTCCCGACGCAAAGAGCCAGGTGACGGTCGAGTATGACAACGATCAACCTGTTCGCGTCGTTGCCGTTGTTGTCAGTACGCAACATGATGGGGATGTTAAGATGGATGTGATCGAACGCGACATGCGTAACTTACTGATTACAAAAGTCATTCCCTCAAAACTGATGGATAAAACCACCAAGATTTTTGTTAATCCAACCGGTCGTTTCGAAGTGGGCGGACCGCTGGGAGACACTGGAGTAACGGGACGAAAAATCATCGTGGATACGTACGGCGGTTTTGGTGCTCATGGAGGCGGCGCGTTTAGTGGAAAAGATCCTTCCAAAGTGGACCGTTCTGCTTCTTATTTTGCCCGCTACGTAGCCAAGAATATCGTGGCAACCAAATTGGCTTCGCGGTGCGAAATTCAAGTGGCTTATGCAATTGGTGTTCCCGAGCCTGTCTCTATTATGGTGAATACGTTTGGAACGGGTGTAGTTTCCGACGAGGAAATTGTAAAAGCCGTCAGAAAAGTGTTCGATTTTACGCCTCGAGGAATCATTAAGCGTCTGAACTTGAGGAGACCGATCTATCAAGCAACGGCAGCGTATGGCCATTTTGGTCGAAAGGGAGAAGGATTCACGTGGGAGAAGATCGATGCAGTTGAAGAACTTAAGAGGGCAATTTATGGAAAAAATAGTTCAACCAACAAAACAGCACAAGCAATTCGCTAAGCCGATGGCGAACTCTAAAATGAAGTCCTGCGATATTAAGGATATTAAACTTGCTCCCAAGGGGAAAGATCGGATTGAGTGGGCGGGAAGGAGCATGCCCGTTCTTCATCAAATCGGCGAACGATTTTCAAAGGAGAAGCCGCTCAAGGGGATTCGGATTTCAGCCTGCCTTCATGTGACAACAGAAACTGCAAATCTTATGGTCACGCTCAAACGAGGTGGTGCAGATTGTGTCTTGTGTGCTTCCAATCCACTGAGTACCCAAGATGATGTTGCTGCTTCTTTGACGAAACATTACGGCATTCCTACTTTTGCCATTAAAGGAGAGGATCACAAGACTTATTACAGCCACATTAACGCCGCCTTAAAACACAAGCCCAATATTACCATGGACGATGGAGCGGATTTGGTGTCTCAAATTCATGGGAAGCGCCAAGATTTAGCAGAACTAATCATCGGCAGCACGGAAGAGACTACCACTGGGGTCATTCGACTCAGAAGCTTGGAAGAGAAAGGACTGCTTCTGTTTCCTGTGTTGGCTGTTAACGATGCAAAAACAAAACATTTCTTCGATAATCGCTACGGCACGGGTCAATCCACCTTAGATGGTGTGATTCGGGCAACGAATATTCTTCTTTCAGGTTCTGTGTTTGTCGTCTGCGGTTACGGCTGGTGCGGACGGGGTCTTGCAAGCAAAGCCCGTGGGATGGGGGCGCGCGTCATTGTCACCGAAACCGATCCACTCAAAGCCCTCGAAGCAGTGATGGACGGTTTTGAGGTGATGACGCTTAAAGAAGCTGCTCCGCAGGGCGATGTGTTTGTGACGGTAACGGGAAATGCAAAAGTGATTCGCGAAGAACATTTTAAGCTCATGAAAGACGGAGCAATTGTTGCCAATTCAGGACATTTTGATGTAGAAATTGATATCCCAGCACTCAAGAAACTCTCGACAGGCGTTCGTACGATTCGCGATTTTATCGAGGAGTTTCGCTTAGGAGATGGGCGCAAAATTCATTTGATTGCAGGGGGTCGGTTGGTGAATCTCTCAGCAGCTGAAGGCCATCCCGCTTCGGTGATGGATATGTCATTTGCGAATCAGGCACTCGGAGCCGAATTTCTCGTGAAGTCCCACGCGACCCTTCAGAAAAAAATTTACTCTATTCCCGAGGAAATCGACGAGCGCATTGCTGCTTTAAAACTCGAAGCCATGGGCATTCAAATTGATCGTCTCACCAAAGAGCAAGTCAAGTATCTCGCCTCCTGGGAACTCGGTACGTAATTAGTTTTACTGATTTGCGCGGTCAAGGAAGAAAAACGTTCCGAATCCAAAGAGGAAGTTCGGTGTCCAGACACTCACAATGGGGAAGATTTTTCCCGCTTTTCCCAATGCCAGCATTACTGCCCCCAAGACATGAAATAAAAATACAAAGAGGAGACAGGAAAGTACATTAATGGCGATCATTCGCCGCGTTGAAGTTTTGGCAAGGAAGGGGATGGTAAGAAACATCACGACGAGGCTATGCCAGGGAAACGCAAGCTTCTGCTGCAAGGCTACGATTTCAGTGCTCAGTTTCACTCCGTTTTCCTTTAACTTGGTCACGTAATCTTTCAAATCGCCATAGCTAATCAGAACGCCTTCGTTTATGGCTTTCAGGAATTCCTGAGGTGGTTCGTTCACTTCTGGGTAAATCGCGATTTTTTGAAAGGCAGGCTCTCCCAACATGTCGCCCTTCGCTTCGAGAGAATAGTCAGTGGCTTGGCGAAGTTCCCACTGCGTTCCATTCCATCGGGCCTCACGAGCGACCGTTTTCTTTTTGACGTTTCGATGTGAATCTAACCAAAGGATGATGAAATCTTCCATCTTTTCTTCTTTGGCATTGAAGGTGCGGGTGTAGTAGAGCCTATCTTTTCCTCCGTAGTACGTTACATTGTCGAATATTTCGCGCTTTTCTTTTGTTTTCTTTTGTTCAATTCGTTCGTTTAAGATGTTGGCCGCACGCTTAGAAGTGAAGGGAACAATTTGGTCGCTTACGATAAAAGAAATAATGCCGAGTGCAAAACCGGCAAAGATAACGGGTCGAATGATCGAGGTAATTTCAAGACCCGCGACTTTCATGGCCGTAATTTCATTGTGGTAATTGAAATAAGTAAGTACATAAGTCGTGCCCAGAAGACTTGCCCAAGGGATGGTGCTTACGAATGTTTCGGGAATGAGCAGGAGGTAATAGATGAGGATGTGTTGGATTCCAGTTTTGTGTTTGATCATTTCATCTAAGTAATCGAAAATGTCGGCCATAAAGACCAGGAAAATAAGGGTAGCGGAGCAAAAAAGAATGGGAAACAAAAGTTGCTTTACCAGATAGCGATCTAAAAGTTTCATCCCATCATCTCGATTCGGCGCGAGCGATTGTAAAAAAATCGACTGGTTCAGCTCCATATTGTTTTAGTACTTTGGCACATTCGTTGATGGTGCTGCCCGTGGTGAAGATATCATCAATCAAGAGAATATGTTTTCCACGGATCTTAGGAGAAGCATCCGTGCAAAAAGCATTTTCAAGATTGGCGAGCCGTTCCTCCCGTCTGAGCTTACTTTGAGGAAGCGTTCTTTTCCTTTTCTTGAGTACGTTTAAAACTGGAAGTTTATTTTTGGAATTAATATTTCGAACCATCTCAGCGATGACCATGGATTGATTAAAACCCCGCTCACGGATACGCCACCAATCAAGGGGGACTGGAACTAAAAGGTCATAATGGCTGAGTTCTTGGGAGAATAAAGAATTTTTGAGGTGGTTTTTAAATATTTGAAGCAACCAAAGCTTCTTGTGAAATTTAACTTCATGAAGGATTTGTTTTACTGGTTCATTGTAAGGAACAAGTGCGAATCCATGGTCGAAATAGGGTTTTTCAGAGCGACAAGCTGAGCAAATTGACCTGTAGTTGCCATAAGGCGGAAGTGACCTTGCGCATTTTTGACAAAAAGGAGTTTTCAAGTGTTCAATTTTTTGCAAGCATTCCCTGCAGATATTTGATTCCTCGATCAGTAAGGGAGTGCGGCACAACACGCAACTTGCAGGATAGAGGAGGCGGATAAAACTGCGCCAATAGCTATTAAATTCCTTTCCAAAGTCAAACATGAACGGCTACTATAATGGAAGAATAGAGTTTCTGTCAAAGAAAATCAGGGATGGTTCTCATCAAACAAGGTACAAAAAGAACCGTCTCTATCCTATTGAATTAGCAATGGTTAGGCAAATCCTCACCTTGACAATCCAACCTCTTAGCGTATAATACACCCGCTAAGCATAAAGAAAGGGGTTTCATCAGTGCCTAAAGTTCAAATTGGAGAAAACGAGCCGCTCGATAAGGCGCTTAAACGCCTTAAGAAAAAGATTGAGCGCGAAGGAATTTTAAAGATCCTAAAGGCGAGAAAGCATTACGAGAAGCCAAGTGAAAAGCGCAGACGAAAAGCGCGTGCTGCTCGTAAGCGAAAAATTTACTAACTGATTCATATCTTGTTTACTTTCCCTTTTTGTCTGTATCATTTCGCGAGATTGTCCCTGCCGAGGGGTTTATGTCTAAATACCAAAGTCTGAAGGGGATGGATGACCTCTTCTCTCCTGAGGTCGAAAAATGGCAAGTTCTCGAAGATAAATCAAGAAGGTTTTTCGAAGCCTACGGTTTCAGAGAGATTCGCACACCCGTTTTAGAATCTACCGAATTATTTTCCCGTTCCATTGGAGAAGCAAGCGATATTGTTCATAAAGAAATGTATACTTTTGAGGATCGAGGCGCTCGGACAGTTACGCTTCGTCCTGAGATGACGGCCAGTGTCGTACGTTCCGTTTTGGAGCACCACCTCTTAAAGGAACATGAGCCGCTTTTCCTTTATTATTTAGGGCCGATGTTTCGAGCCGAGCGTCCGCAAGCAGGAAGAAAACGCCAATTTCATCAGATTGGTTTGGAAACCCTCAACACACACTCGCCCGTAAACGACGCAGAACTCATCATTATGGCGATAGAATTCCTTCGCTCGCTTGGACTCAAGCAGTGTGCAATTAAATTGAACCATTTAGGCTCTGAAAAGGACAGAAGTCATTTCAAAGAGGAGCTCACGCGCTTTTTTTATGCCTTCGAGTTCAAGTTGTGTAAAGATTGCCAGTATCGATTGGGAAAGAATGTGATGAGGATTTTCGACTGCAAAGTCGAAACGTGCCGGCCCATTATAGAACAAGCTCCAAAGTTAAAGCTTTCAGAAAAGTCTAAAGAGGAATTTGAGAAAGTGACAACGCTTTTGAAAGAAGCGGATGTCCCTTTTTCAGTAGAGCCCAGACTCGTGAGAGGGCTTGATTATTATACGGGTCTTGTTTTTGAAGTGACCGCAGAAGGATTGGGAGCTCAAGATGCTGTTTTGGCAGGCGGACGTTATGATTCTTTAATTCATGATTTGGGTGGTCCGCAAGTCGGCGCGAGCGGTCTTTCCATTGGCGTGGAACGGCTGATTACTGCGCTGGAGGCGGCTCAAATTGATTTGTACAAGGAAATTTCAAGAGACGTGGTCTATATTGCCGCGTTGGTTCAAGGGGAAGAGAGCTGCTCCCTTTATCGAAAAATTGCCAAAGCTTTCATAGAGGCGGGAAAACGGGCTCATTTTTCTTTTGGAAAAGGTGCGCTTTCAAGTCATCTGAGCCGTGCGAACAAGATGGGGGCAGGATGGGCACTCATTGTGGGCGAAGATGAATGGAAAGTCGGCGAAGTCAGCATTAAAAAAATGGATACGGGGTTACAGAAACGCGCGAAGATCGAAGAATTGTCAAAGATGCTAAAAGAGTTTGAACATGCTTAGAACTCATACCTGTGGCGAACTTACCGATAAACAAACGGGTCAAACCGTAATGCTTTGTGGTTGGGTGGATAGCCGCCGCGATCACGGAAATGTGATCTTCATTGATCTACGAGACCGGTGGGGGAAGACGCAACTGGTATTTGATCCAGAGAATCGTGAAATTCATAAGGGTGCAGAGAAATTAAGGTCTGAGTATGTTGTTCGAGCGCAGGGTGTTGTAGAGAAAAGACCCAAAGGGACTGAAAATCTGAAAATTCCAACCGGTGAGATTGAACTTCGAGTGAGCCAGCTTGAAATTTTGAACCCCTCTGAAGTTCCGCCTTTTGAGATTTTAGATCACTCGACAGTTTCAGAAGAGCTGAGACTGAAATATCGCTATTTAGACTTGAGGCGGCCTGTTATGTTCAGTCGTCTGCGTGACCGCTACCGCATGACCAAAATCGTGAGGGATTATTTCGATGAGCATGGCTTTATTGAAGTTGAAACGCCAATACTTACCAAGAGCACCCCAGAAGGTGCACGCGATTTCCTCGTTCCTTCGCGTCTGGAACCAGGTTCTTTTTATGCACTTCCCCAATCACCTCAACTGTTCAAACAAATTTTGATGGTTTCAGGCTTTGACCGCTATTTCCAGTTGGCGCGTTGTCTTCGGGATGAAGATTTAAGAGCAGATCGGCAGCCTGAGCATACTCAAATTGACGTTGAAATGTCTTTTGTGGATGAAGACGACATCATGTTGACTATTGAGGGTTTAGTTTCGAGAGTCATAGAGGCCATTCGCGGAGTTCGAGTAAAAACACCCTTTCCGCGTATTACCTATCAAGAGTCCATGGACCGTTTTGGTTCGGACAAACCTGATTTGCGGTATGGACTTGAGTTTGTTGATGTGACAAGCCAACTTTCAGGTACCAGTTTCAAAGTGTTTGAAGAAGTTCTGAAACAGAAGGGCGTGATTAAGGGTTTTAAAGTTTCAGGCCGCAATTTTTCAAGAAGTGATTTTGACAATCTAACCACTTTTGCTCAAGGTTTTAGAGCGAAAGGTCTTGTGTGGATGAAAGCAACGAAGGACAGTCTCGAGTCCCCCATCGCAAAATTTCTGACTCCTGAGCAAATCTCGAAATTGAAACAAGCATTTGATGCTCAAGAAGGGGATACCTTATTTTTGGTGGCAGATACGTGGGTTGTTGCTTGTACGGTTTTGGGTGCTCTTCGAACGAATTTGGCCGCTCAGTTAGGATTGGTCAACCGATCACAAGAGCTGAATCTCAGTTGGATTGTCGATTTTCCTTTATTTCAGTGGAATGAAGAAGAAAAGCGAATGGATGCGGTACACCATCCTTTCACAGCTCCGCAAGTTAGAGACATTTTGTTCCTCGAAAAAGAGCCGCTTCGGGTGAGAGCCCGTGCGTATGATATTATTTTAAATGGGACTGAAATTGGGGGTGGGAGCGTTCGAAGCCACCAGGAAACGGTCCAGAAACAGGTCTTTCGGATTCTGGGAATTGGAGACAAAGAAGCGGAAGAGAAATTTGGATTTTTGCTTCGAGCTCTTAAATTCGGAGCGCCGCCGCACGGGGGAATTGCTCTGGGCCTAGATCGGTTGTGTGCGATGCTTTTTGGGGTAGATTCGATTCGTGAAGCGATTGCGTTTCCAAAAACCCAAAAAGGAACATGTCCTATGACAGAAGCTCCTTCAAAAGTGTATCCAAAACAGTTGAAAGAGCTGGGTTTGCAAATCAAGACTTAAATTAAGGAGAGCGACGTTGGAGAAAATCATCAAGTTAAGTTCTGACGAAGAAGCGATTGCGCTTTATGGGAATTTAGATGAAAAGCTTCGTTATGCAGAAGAAAAATTCAAAGTTCGAATTTCCGCTCGAAACCATCAGCTAGTTGTTTCTGGGAATAAAGAAAATGTAAAGCCTGCTCTTGAATTTTTTATGGCGGAACTCGACCGCATCCGTGATAACGGCGGCCGGAATGATCAAGCAAAAGAAGTTTCTCACCAGACACGTGCGAAACGGGATCAAGGATCTAGCGAAACTTCCCAAGTCAGTTTTTTTCATAAGGGTAAACTCATCAAGGCGAAGAGTAAAAATCAGGAGACTTACCTCCAAGCAATGCATCGATACGACATTGTGATTTCGATTGGACCTGCGGGCACAGGAAAAACGTATCTTGCGATGGCGACTGCCATTGATGCTCTAAAACGCAAGAAGGCAAGTCGCATTATTTTAACCCGTCCCGCGGTCGAGGCGGGCGAAAGTCTTGGTTTTCTCCCAGGCGATTTGTATGCCAAGATCAATCCTTATCTTCGCCCCCTTTATGATGCACTCTATGACATGATGGATTTTGAGGAGGCAAGCCGTTACCTCCAGCGCGGTTTGATCGAAGTCGCTCCGCTTGCCTATATGCGTGGACGGACCTTAAATGACAGTTTCGTCATTTTAGATGAAGGGCAGAATTGTACCCATGAGCAGATGAAAATGTTTCTCACAAGGCTTGGGTTTTCGTCACGGGCGGTTGTCACGGGAGATATTACCCAAATTGATTTGCCACCTGGGAAGCGTTCAGGCTTAGTGGAAATTCAAACCATCCTACACGAGATTGAAGGAATTCGATTCTGTTATCTCGATGAAAAGGACGTCGTCCGCCACAAATTAGTTCAAGATGTGATCAAAGCCTACGAAAAACACGAACGCCGTTAGCTCAAGTTTCGATTTTCATGAAGGATAAGATTTATTGTCACCTGAGAGGCGGTGGCAATGAAATGGAAGTTGCCAATCCCTCCTCATCCTATGCAGTTCGCCTTAAAGTAGCTGCAAAAATTGCACTCCTTATTTTGAAAAAACTCCGCTTTCGGAAAACTCATTTGAGCTTGGTTTTTGTCTCGGATTCGGAAATGAAACGCATCAATCAGGCTTATCTCAAACATCCATGGGTGACTGACGTCCTTGCGTTTCCTTTCGGCGAAATTATCATTGCACCAAAACAGGCTTATCTTTATGCGAAAAAACACAAGCTTTCTTTCCGAGAGGAGCTTGTCCGATATATCTGCCATGGAATCCTCCACCTCAGAGGTTACAGAGACAACACGAAAAAAGCGCAAAAGTTGATGAGAAAAAAAGAGGATTCATTGATTCGCGTCATCGGTAGAGAGATCCAGAGGATTATTTGAATGGCGATTCGGCGAGATGAGGTTTTTGTATTGAAACGTATTCCCCTGAGAGAAACTTCGCTTGTGGTGACGGTATTTGGCCGCGAAGGTGGGAAATTCAAGGTTTTAGCTAAGGGGGTGCGCAAAGAAAAAAATCCTCTGACAGCGCGTTTTGAACCTTTTACCCATCTTTCGATGGTTTATTATGAAAAGTTGAAATCGGATGTTCACCTCGTATCAGAAGCGGCTATTTTAAATTCAAACGCACCGTTGCGTGAGCGACTGGATCGATTTACCTACGCTAGTTATATGACCGAACTGATTGAAGTCCTCTTTGGTGCTCACGACCCCAATCCTGAAGCGTTTGACCTTTTGAGCCAGGCTCTACGGTTACTTTATGATACCCTTCCAAACCGTGTTGCATGTGCCTTTCAATTTAAGGCGTTTGAAATAGCAGGCTTAGTTCCTTTGCTTAACGCATGTGCTAATTGCGGAACGACGTCTTTGAACAAGACATTTTTTAGTTCGAGGCAAGGGGGTGTTATTTGTAGAAGCTGTGAACATGGCGCAGGTGGAGCAATCCCGATTTCTAAGGGGACAGTCCGAACCCTTATGTTCTTCTTAAAATCTGGTTTGGAGCAGGCTGTTAAAGTAGAATTAGGCCCACAGACTCAGGGGGAATTGGAACGCATTGGTAATCGCTTCCTTGCCTTTCGACTAGAGCATCCTCTTAGGTCAGCCCATTTTTTAACCGAGCTAAAGCCTATTCTAAAATCGTCTTAACTCATTGTAAATTAACGGGTTATAAATATAATTCTTGTGGTTATTTGACTGTATAATGTTCATGTGGTAACTTTTAAGAGACAGGCCGAAAAGGCCTTTTTTTTGAGATCTAAGTTAAAAACATTTATAAACCTTAAAGCATAGGTGATTAATGGAAAAAAAGGCCGAACGTTACTTTTACTTCGACATCCCAAAACAAGAACGAGAGTCTGCGATTGGATACCTTTTAAATGCCTTATTGAAATCACGAAGCGCTTGCCATTTAAGTTCCAACCAAGAGGAATTTGATGAGGATGTGAATATTTACTTGGCACACCTTTTGTTTGCTGCGTCTCTTCCTGATTATCAGGAGGCTGTTCAGCGATACCTAAGTCGTAGTGTCAGCGAAATGGTGGGGCTAATTGAGAAAAATGATGACCGGATTGCCCAATACTTTATTTATAAGGTGAACGCAGATCACTTGATGATCCATTTGGGGATCTTTCAGGATCTCGAGCATGAACATCACCGCTTTGGAAAATCGGATCAGCAATTTTCCAGTATGGCACAAAGTTACTACAACCAAGCCGCTGATTATAACAAGCGCATTTACCATCGTGATACCGCAATTGGATCAGTGCTTCACAAATTGGCGCAGGGCTTTCCAAAGTACAAGACGATTCTCCGATGTGCACGAAAAGACTTCTTTCATTTTGCAAATCAATTTCAAGATGAGGCTTTTCAGAAATTCTGCGAGGAAATCAATCAATATGAATTGGAAGAATTAAAAAACGAGTCCATTGACCGTTTCCTCGACCAATACGCCGAGTGGCTTAAGACCAAAGATCCCTTGCTTGAGATACGGTTAAAGCAAGAAGCAAAACGACTTCGAGAGTTAGACCCAAATTTTTCGTTTTCGTTTGAAAGGGGTGAAACATGAAGTTTTTTGAGCGTTTACTGAACCCGAATCGACCTAAGCCAAGGAGCGTTAAAGAAGTTGAGACTCGGTTTTTGAGGTTGTATTCCATGTGGCACGAAACACATGATCTATCGCTTAGAAAGAAATTGATGATTCGACTTGGAATTGTCATGAGGAGGATTCCCGATTTCGATTTGCGGAGCAGGTTCAACAGCGCTTTTTGATTGACCATTTAAGGACAACTTAACATTTAACCCGAGGGTTTAGAAATGGAGTCAAATGTCCTTTTTATCGCACTGCAGGATGAAGATGAATTCGAGGAGCAAGTAAGACAAAAGCAAGACGAATTGCTTGACGTGTATTCGCTTTATAAGCGGACGGGACTTAAATGGATTAAAGAGGAGTTAGTCCTGAAAGCTTATCAACTCCATCTGTTAGATCCAGAATTTAAGTTTCATATCTGATTTTCCCCTTTGCTTGTTTGACACTCCTGTAGCCCTCTGTTATAATCCGCCAAAAAGGAAAAGGGGGACAAGCTACTTTCATTTACAAAGATTAGAGTAGCCTGTCCCCTTTTCGATTTTATTATGAGCTCAAACAACATTCGAATAGAAACCGCGGAACGGCTCAAAAAACTTCCTCCTTATCTTTTTGCAGAAATTGACCGTCTCAAGCGGGAGTTGGTTGCACAGGGGAAGGATGTGATTGATTTTGGCGTTGGAGATCCAGATCTCCCGACGCCAACTTATATTGTAGAAGTGCTATCTGAAGCTGCACGCGATCCGAGGAATCATCGTTATGCATTGGATCAAGGAATGCCAGAGCTCAGGCGTGCCATTGCTGCGTGGTACAAAGAACGTTTTCATGTCGAATTAAACCCGGATCGTGAAGTACTTCCGTTAATTGGATCGAAAGAAGGAATCGGTCACATTCCGCTTGCGCTCGTTAACCCGGGAGACATTGTTTTAGTTCCCGATCCGGGCTACCCCGTTTATAAATCTGCGGCCTGGTTTGCAGGCGGTGATCCTTATCTCATGCCCCTTTTGGAAGAAAATGAGTATTTGGTTGACTTTAATTCCATTGAAGAAAAAGCGTTAAAGCACGCCAAGCTCATGTTTCTCAACTATCCGAATAATCCGACTTCCGCTTGTGCAAATCGCGATTTTTTTGTTCATGCAATCAAACTTGCGCGCGGGCATAGTTTTGTTATTTGTCATGATGCTGCGTATACTGAGATTGCTTATGGTGGTCTTGAACCCATGAGCTTTCTTCAAGTTGATGGGGCGAGAGAAGTGGGAATTGAATTTCATTCGCTTTCTAAAACGTTCAATATGACTGGTTGGCGCATTGGTTTTGCGTGCGGAAATGAAAAAGTGCTTTCGCTTTTAAGTCAGGTTAAAGCCAATCTAGACTCAGGAATTTTTCAAGCGATCCAGTGGGCGGGAGTTAAAGCGCTTGCTTATGCCAAAGAAGAGGCGAAAAAGAATTCAAAAATCTATGAACATAGGCGGGATCTTTTAGTCGACGGTTTAAATGCACTGGGATGGCGGGTTTCAAAACCCAAAGCGACATTTTACGTATGGGCTCCCGTTCCGCCAGGTTATACCTCTCAGGAATTGGCTACCAGACTGCTGAAAGAAGCAAACGTGGTGGTGACTCCCGGAAACGGTTTTGGTCCAAATGGGGAAGGATATTTTCGGATGTCACTTACCCTTCGAGACGAACGGATCGAAGAAGCGATCGCCCGGCTCAAGAAACTTCATAGCCGGTAACTCCTTTTTCCGTGTCCACTTTAGCGTTCATCGGTGTCGGCTCTAATCTTGGCGATCGAAACGTGTGGATCAAACGTGCCAAGGACTTGCTTTCGCAAAAGAAAGGGATTCGATTTCTTCGCACCGCTCCCGTTTATGAAACCGATCCTGTCGGCGGTCCACCGCAAGGGCGTTTCTTAAACACCGTCTGGGAAATTGAAACAGATTTGAGCGCGCGCGAGATTCTTGTCGTCCTTCTTGATCTCGAAGCTTCGCTCGGCCGGAAGAGAACTCGAAAAAATGAGCCTCGCGTGATCGATCTCGATCTTTTGTTTTATGGAGATCAAGTGATTCAAGAGCCTGACCTTACCATTCCTCATCCGCGCCTTCACGAACGTTGGTTTGTATTGAAACCCCTTTGGGATTTACGTGCCGATTGGATTCATCCTGTTTTTAAAAAAAGCATTTGCGAACTTCTCGACCGAATTCATGAAACTCATCCAAAGTCCAAGTAAGCTGAATCGACTGGTTCACCAATTGAAAAGAAAGGGTCGGCGGATTGGGTTTGTTCCCACCATGGGGTATTTGCACAAAGGGCATCTCGCTTTGGTGAAGCGTGCTTTAAAGGAGAACGATGTTGTGATTGTCAGCATTTTTGTTAACCCAACCCAATTTGGACCAAAGGAAGATTTTAAACGTTACCCTAGAAATCTTAAGCGTGATCAGAAATTCCTCAAGCAAGTTCATACCGATTATCTCTTCGCGCCCACGAGACGTTCTGTTTATCCAAAAGGTTTTCGGGAATTTGTAAGTCCGGGACCTTTAGCTAAATATCTGTGCGGTCCGAAACGCCCTGGCCATTTTCAAGGGGTTGCCACGGTCGTGAATCGTCTGTTCCAGATGGTAGCGCCTGATTCTGCCTACTTTGGCGAGAAAGATTACCAGCAGTTAAGGGTGATTCAGGAGATGGTAAGAAGGTTTAGATTGCCGATCGCAATCAAAAGATGTCCCATCGTTCGAGAGCGGGATGGTCTTGCGATGAGCTCGAGAAACCGTTACCTTTCTACCAAAGAACGAATACAAGCCCGCGCGTTATACCAATCGCTTCTTAAAGCACACAAGTTGATTAAGGGAGGCGAACGAGATGCGGGCAGGATAAAAAGGGAAGTTCGCAAGTTTCTTAAGCCCTATGTTACCAAGATTGACTACGTTGAGATCTCAAATCCCAGCACTTTGGTTTTGGTGAAACGGGTAAAAGGTTCGGTGTTGGTTACCTTAGCCTGTTTTATTGGTACTACGAGACTCATTGATAATAAGATCATAAAAGTATAAAAT
>JACOVU010000102.1 GCA_016177155.1 Candidatus Omnitrophota bacterium
ACTCTGAGGTGGATCGAGCAGAGAAGGTGTGTCGCCATCTTGACGTAGAACTTCACAAAATAAAAGTTGATCAAGAAAAGTTTTTGCGTTTTTGGCCACTCACAGTTTATCACAATGATGAACCTAATTTTTTTACGCAGAATATCCTGTCAATGATCGTCAGCAATGCCGTCCACCAGGATGGTTTCAAAGTGCTCCTAACAGGGGAAGGATCTGATGAACTTTTTGGGGGTTATGATTGGCAGATTGATGCCTATCGGATGTGGCGGATTCGGCGCTTCCAGGTGGCAATATTGCCAAATATTCGTTTGTTTCACGTACTTGGCCGCCTTTTAAGCAAGTTGTCACCTCCCGATCTTTCCAATCTGATGCGTCATCCATTGCAAAACATTCAGACCAGATGGCCCGGACAGAAACCGACCGGCCAGTTCTGCGCGGTAGATGGAGGCCAGCGCTCTTTTAGGCAGGCCGCTTTGTTTAAAAAATTGGCCGAGGTAAAGCCGTTAGAGGAAAGAGCTTTTCTCACAAGTTGCTTTGAAGATTTATATGCTCACTTGAGGATTTCGCTTTCGAGCCATGAAAAGATGGCGATGGCCTGCTCTGTGGAAGCGCGCGTTCCTTTTCTTGAAAATCATTTAGTCGATTTTGGGCTTCACTTGCCGTTCAGTGCGAAATATCACAAGGGCGTGGCGAAGCGAGTTGTTAAAGCCGCGGCCGTGAAAATGTTACCCTTTGATATCGTCCATGCAAAGAAGATTGGATTTGGAATTAACGATGAATTTTGGGGGAATACAGCTTCCTTTTTGAAGGACGGATTCGTATCCGAATTCTTTAAGTGGGGCAAGGGCGAAAGAGATGCAATTTATAAGCACGTTTCGTCAGACCGTTTGTTGCTTTTTAATCTGATGAGCATGGAGTTGTGGGCGCGTATTTATTGTAATGGGGAATCACCGGAAAGCCTGGGTGAGCAGTTGCTGGAGGTTTCGCATGAACCTATTGCGGACTAGCACACCTATGGTTCCACCAAAGATCTCGGCCACTGATTTGATTCTTTCTTTACAAAAAAAGATTGAAGAGGTGCTGAAACCGTTAATTCCAACTGGTGCCAGCGTTGCGCTGTTTGATTTTCCCGATCATCCGAACGTTGGCGATAGTGCTATTTGGTTGGGAGAAAAGGCGTTTTTGAAAAGTTTGGGTGTCAAAATTGTTTACTCTTGCAGCGCTGTCACTTATTCGAAAGCTATACTATCCAATAAACTTAGAGATGGCATCATACTAATCAGCGGGGGCGGAAATTTAGGAGATTTATGGCCGAAAATTCAGGAATTCCGTGAGAGGGTCGTATTAGATTTTCCGAATAACAAAATCGTACAGCTACCGCAATCGATCTTTTTTAAAGGGAAGGGAAATTTGCTAAGAGCAAAGCGTGTTTTCAATAGCCATCCAAATCTAATCCTGGTTTTGAGAGACCAGCAAAGCTTGAATTTTGCGCGGAATGAATTTTCAAACTCAAGTTTTCTTTGTCCCGACATGGCGTTTGCGCTTGGTTCTCTCAATCGGGATCAGTGTGCAAAAGGAGGTATGGCACGCTTACTTCGCTCAGACTTGGAAGCATCCGGCGCGAATTTAGCGGAGAGCAACGGAAGCATTGAAAAGTTTGATTGGGTAAAAGATCGCAGTAATTTCAGCTTTCGAGTGAACAAATGGGTTTTGAATGTTCTGTCCGAGTTTCCAAAAAGGCTCAGTTTTTTGCAGGGGTTTCGCGAAAGCGTGCATGACCGTTTAGCTTTTAATCGGCTGAGCCGTGGAATTTCCGATTTGAGGGATAGAGAGATCATTATTACCGATCGGTTGCACGGTCATATTTTAAGTTTGCTTCTAGGGGTTCCTAACATTGTCATGGATAACAGTTACGGAAAAGTCCGTTCGTTTTTCGAGACTTGGACAAAGGATTGTGCGATTGCATTTTGGGCTAATTCACCGGAAGAAGCGCACCGTATTTGCGAGGAACGGTTATGAAACAGAATATTAACGCAACAAAAATTCCAATCATTCTGTGTATCGACGTTGAACCGGATGGGTTCTTTATTGATCGGACAAAGAAGGAACCTTGGAAAGGGTACGAGGTTTGTTATGAGTTCTTTCGCGAACTGAGGCCTCGCTTAGCCGCTGCCACAGGTTCATCAGCGTACTTCTCATGGTTTCACCGTTTTGATCCTCAGATTGCTGAAACGTATGCTTCACCCACGTGGGCTATAGAAGAATACCCAAAATTTCTTGAAGCGTTTAAGAAAGAAGGCGACGAATTTGGCATTCATACACACGCCTACCGTTGGTTAGAAAATCAAAATAGGTGGATAGCCGATCATGGAAATCAAGAGTGGATCAACTATTGTGTAGAAATGGGATTCGAATCGTTTAAGAGAGTATTTGGACGAAATTGTGAATCATTTCGATTTGGTGATCGATGGATGAGCAATGCTTCGATGCAACTTATAGAAGATTTGGGAGCAAAGTATGATTTGACATTGGAACCAGGCCTGCCAGAACTTCCTTCTTATCACAGGAAGGAACTTTTTAGCGGATTTCTTCCCGATTATCATGGTGTACCCCGGGCACCCTATAGACCTTCAAAGTCTGATTTCAGGAGGCCTAGTAATTCAAAGAGTAATGGTATTTGGGAAATTCCACTAAGCACCGGCAGGGCCAACTATGAGTTCGGAAAACTCGAGAAGCTTTATAGGCGAATTTTTACGCCAGATCTCTTAAGACCTCAAGTGGCCTCGTTGAACCTGGGGATGAGAAAATTACGTATCTTTTCTGAAATTGTGGATGAGGTTTTAAATTCGTTAGAGGAACCATATTTATCGATGGAGGCCAGAACGAGTTATATGATCGAACCTGCTCAGATGCGAAACGTGCAGGAAAATTTGGATTTTGTTTTGAATCATCGGCTCAAAGACAGATTTGTTTTTGCAACACCAGGCCAGGCAATATCAATGCTTGGTTATGTGAATCAAGATTAGGAGAGGGGTATTGAGCAATGAGTATTCGGAATTTAAACAGCTTAAAAGCTAGGCTAATCGCGTTTTATCTGCCGCAATTTCATCCTATTCCGGAGAATGATGAGTGGTGGGGGAAAGGTTTTACGGAGTGGACCAACGTGGCTAAGGCAAAGCCGCTTTTCCGAAGGCATCGTCAGCCACGTGTGCCTAGCGATTTAGGTTTCTATGATTTAAGGGTGCCTGAAACGCGTATTGCGCAGGCCGAGTTGGCAAAGGCACATGGCCTAGAGGGATTTTGCTACTGGCATTATTGGTTTGGAGGGGGAAAGCGTTTGCTTGAGCGACCTTTTAATGAAGTGTTGAAGACTAAAGAACCAGATTTTCCATTTTGCCTCGGTTGGGCAAACCAACCATGGACAGGTGTTTGGCATGGTTGCCCAGACCGGATCTTAATGGAGCAAACGTATCCGGGACTTAAGGACTACGAAGCGCATTTCAACTCTCTGCGAGAAGCTTTTTTTGATGAGCGGTACATTAAAGTGGACGGGAAACCGCTCTTTGTCGTTTTTAAACCGAGGCAATTGCCTAAACCACGGCAGTTCAGTGATTTGTGGCGGCACCTTTCAGTCAAGGCGGGTTTAAAAGGTCTATTTTTTATTGGGCATGCGGATCCATCGTGGAGCCCTAATGAACATGGTTTCGATGCGTCCATAATCGATATGTTGCCTTCTGTTCTTGAAAAGTTTTATGGTCCGGTTGTCAATCTTCTTGACAGAATATCTTTTAGACAGTTTGGGAGGGATTTTCGCTATTTTTATCGGCGGTTGGTTTCTAGGCCGTCAGTCTATTCATATCGTTCTTTTATAAAGCACGCAAATTTCCAACTGCAAAAGGATCTTGTGCAATTTCCTTGTGTTATTCCAAACTGGGATAATACGCCTCGAAGCGGAATTCATGGAACTGTTTTGAACGGGTCTACTCCCAAGTTGTTCCAAATGCATCTCAGAGATGCTATTCAGCAGGTTGTCAATAGGAAGCTTGATAAGCGGGTGGTTTTTGTTAAATCTTGGAATGAATGGGCTGAAGGTAATTATTTAGAACCTGATCATGAATTTGGTCGAGCTTATTTGGAGGTCATCAAGGCGGAAATTATTTCAAGTGGTTCAGTTGCAGAAGCTAATGCGGGAAGTTTGGCAGAGAATGCTAGTGCTCCCACAAGGGATGTTGTTCCGGAGATGATCCATCATAGGATTAGAAGTTAGCCATGAGGAAAATAACCATTGTCGTTTGCACGTTTAATCGGGCGGATCAATTAGGAGAAACCCTTGAAAGATTTTCCACACAGGAGCTGCCGTCCGATTGCGAAGTAGAACTTTTGGTGGTCGACAACAATTCAAACGACAACACGCGCGATGTTATCTCCAAGTGGGCAGAAAAGATGCCTTTTCCTTTGCGTTATTATTTTGAAGGGCGTCAGGGAAAGTCATTTGCGATGAATTGCGGTATAGCGAATGCGAGCGGTGATCTGCTTGCTTTTACGG
>JACOVU010000109.1 GCA_016177155.1 Candidatus Omnitrophota bacterium
CCATCTGACTAAAAAGCGCTTGAAGCACTTCAGGGCCAGGGGTGGTGTTTTCGGCGGCTTGTTTTCTTACGCCATCATCATAATAAATCGTCCCAATCAAACCTGAGCGGTTCACTTGGCTTAAAAGGTGCTGAATCAAAAAGGTTGTGGTCGTTTTACCGTTCGTTCCCGTAACTCCAATGAGACGCAAGCGTCGTGCAGGAAAGTCATATGAGGAAGCGACGAGCCGAGCAAGAATCGTTCTCGTATGAGGATGACAAAATTGGGGAATACCACGAGCAGCCACTCGGGAATCGAACTTTTCAGAAACGATAACTTTTGCGCCGTGCTGGATGGCTTCAAGCACAAATTGATGACCATCCATTTGAAACCCAGACACCGCGACAAAAAGATCTCCTGGCTGAATCCGCCGGGAATCGGAATGAACGCGATGGATCAGCGTGGAAAGATCTCCTTTTCCATTCCAAGAACACGGGATTCCTTCGAGAAGTGCTTTTAATGGCTTCATGCTAGGTTCAAATCTTTCAAACTCCCTCGGTCATCCTTCCTTAAATGGAAAGTAAGCGATAGGGTTAAGTAGGGATTTGTCTCTGTTCGATCAAATTGAAAAGGAAGCTCTCCGAATGGGCTTGCCTCTTGAACCGCCTTAAGACAAGTTGTTTCAAAGGGAGCATTTTTAATCCCGGAAATTAACGATAAACGAGATACTTTCCCGTCCAGATCAATGCGGTACTCAACCGTGGCATCACCTGAACTCATGTTCTCATCGGCAATCAGCCTGGACCATCGCTCAACAATTTTAACCCGCATCGCTTTCAAATACGCTGGAAGAATAAATTCTTGGAGTTCAAGCGGTACTTTTTCAAGATCTGAAACCTGTGAAGTCAACGACTCGATCGAGGTCTGATTTTGAATTTCAGTGGTTAAGGTTTTTAAGTCATGCTGAAACTTTTGAATTCTCTCATCCAAAAAAGTCTGATTTCTTTTAAATCGTTTAACCGACTTCTGGATGACGGGAGTTGTGCGCTTTTTACTTTCTTTTGTCTGTGGGGGTTTCTCTTCGACGGAACTTGTTTTTGAAATCTCAATAGGTTTCGAAGCTAGCACCTTTGATTTTGAAGATGCCGGAGGTGGCAACGGCCGACGAAACGTGAAGAAAATAGATTGCGGATCAGCATGAAACACTTTCCCTAACCACAAGGCTGCCTCTACTGTCGTGATAAAAACAAGATGGAAGAACATAGAAACAAACAACGCAAATAAAAAATGCTTATGAAACAATTGTTCTCTTTTCACGCGGCTCTTAGAAAAAACTATCCCTCTTTCTTCCGACCTAAATGGAACTGAATCGTTTTGGACTCGGCATCTAAATAATCGATCTCCACTCTTCGTCGAGAATGTTTTGAACCGATGATCACTCGAGCTTCAATACGATCGAACACTACCTTGCGAATTCCTGCCAATTTTTCGAATTCAACGTCAAATTGGACACTCACCTCTTCTCCCTTGAAAGCAACCGGAATCCGAGAGCTCAACAACGCAGACAAAGGATAACGAACTAGAAGCACTCCAGAGTCAATCTTCAGCCGCCCTCGCCATGTGGCAGAAAGATCCTCGAGAGATATAAAACCCGGAACAAAGCTAACCAGTGGCCTTCGATGGATTTTGAAATCAAGCCGATGCTCGATACGCCACAAGAAAAGGTGCATCAATGCCGTAGGCGTAAGAAGCAGGATGAGCAGAACAACTAGAACCTGCTTTCGCGTCAAAAAACGGGAAGTTTCAAAAATCCAGGAAGCGGTTGACCGAGCCATTCCAACACAAGAAGCCACAAACTAAAACCAATGAGCATGAGCGAAAGAACCGCTAAAAAAATGAAAAATAAACCGATACTCTCTGGATTCGGACGTTCGATTTTGACGCCAAGTTTTTCCGAAGTCTCTTGAGGTTCCACTTCACACTTCCCTTTATGAGGCCGTGGCAGTAAGGCGTTGATTCAAACGACGCGGGATACGCTTGAGCATTTCTGAAATCTCTGGACGCTGAATTACCCTCAGAAAGCTCTCCACCACCTTAGGATCAAATTGCGTTCCCGAATTCCCCTTAATTTCTTCAACCGCTTCGCTCAAAGTGCGAATACGCCGGTAGGGTCTTCTCGAAAGCATTGCAATAAATGAATCTACCACACAAACAATCCTGGCAGCAATTGGAATTTCTTCTCCCTTCAACCGGCTCGGATAACCTTTTCCATCCCACCGTTCATGATGATGCAGAATAATCGGGGTAATCGGTTTGAGTGAGCTAATCTGTTGGAGAATGGCAGCGCCTCGCACCGTATGACGCTTCACCACTTCAAATTCCTTCCTCGTCAACCCTTCTTTCTTTTGCAGAATGTACTCGGGAGTTCCTAAATGACCAGCATCAATAAGAAATGTGGCACGATGCAAATTGGTAAGTTCCGAGCTTGAAAGTCCCAGGTCTCGTCCCATTTGAAAGGCAATTTCCCCGAAGAGAGGCAAATACATATTATCCCCTTGAAAACTCAGCTCCAAAAGTTCGTTGATTGTTTTGATGCTGCCGAGAGTCAGTTGTTCGGTCTCTTCAAAGAGCTGCGCATTTTTGATGGCGATCACTGCTTGCTCGGAAAGCGTTTTTAAAATTTCGAGGTCCGTTTTGGTAAACGGTATCTCTCCGAGTTTATCTTCTAAAACCACGACCCCCACCACATCATCTTCAATGAAAGGAACTGAAATGCAATTTCTGGATAGATGGAACTCCGCGGTTTGGGCCACGCGGCCTTCCAATCCATGCCCCACTTTGAGGCGGCGAGTTCGGATTTTCTTCTCTCCAAGGGTAAACTTGGGAACAAGGTAATTCTTGGTTGAATCAAGTAGGTAAACTGCACAACGTCTTGCTTTGAGTACTTGGGCGCAAAGCCTGCCAATGCGAGGTAAGAGTTGATCCAATCCGAGCGTGGAGGACATGACCCGATGAACCGAATGGATGGTTGAGAGGGCTAAAGCGCGTGGATGAACTGTCTCATAGAAATTTTGAAGTTCGAAGGTTTTGTAAGCCAGCTCGACTTCAGCCTGGAGAAACCGATCAAAAAGCGGCAGATAAGACTTCACATCACGCTCAGACTTACCAATGGCACAAAGGATCAAAAACCCTCTGAGCTCACCCAAGTGTCTGATCGGGAAAATAGCTCCACTCCGACCAAAACCACAATGGTAAAACCGGGGAAACCCCTTTAATTCTTCCTTACGTTCCGCAAGCTGCTCGAAATATTTTTCAAGAAATGTCGAACAACTCGTTTGATTATTGGAAGACTTTGCAAAGAAAGAACAATGTCCTTTTGGATTCAACCGAATGAGTTCATGTCCCCCGTTCTGAAGGACGAAAAGCCACCCCAGCGGTTTTCCAAAATACTCTGTAAACTCACAGTATCCTTCCCTCCACGAAGTGCTTTCCAAGAGATACTGTTCCAGTACGGTTTTTTCGCGTTTTTTAGTCATATTCGATTAAATTCTAGCACTTCCCATATGGTTGGGTCAAACACGCTCATAAGGTGAGAAAAGGCGATTGTATTCATCTAAAGCAAACCGGTCGGTCATCCCCGCGATGTAATCACAAACCGCGCGCCAGACCCCGTCCTCTTTCGCCCGCTTACGAACCTGGGGAGGAAGCTGCTCAGGTTTCGAAACATAAAGGCGAAAAAGTTCTTGAATAAACCTTTTTCCTTTTTCAGTCATGCGGACGACCCGATAATGAAGGTACAGATGGTTCATCAAAAATTCTTTGAGCGATGATACCTTTTTCGTTAAATGATTCGAAAATCTAACGACCGGTGTTTGAGACCGAGCAAAATCGCCTGGTGTCTCAATTGGGCATTTTTTGATGTTTTTTGCTGTCTCCGAAATTAAATCACTTACCATTCGATTGATGATCAGCCGAATCGCAATTTTGGTCCTAATCGTCTGATTTTGAGAAAGCGCTTTCTCCCGAATATAACGGTCAGCTCCCTTCCAAAGTTGAACCTTTTCTAAATCCTTGAAATCTAAGAGCCCCGCCCTTAAACCATCGTCCAGGTCATGTCCGTTGTACGCAATGGCATCCGCACAATCCACAATTTCCGCCTCAAGTGAAGGGACACGATTCTTGGCGTGCTTCCGAAGCCCTTCCCTCACCTCGAACGTTAGATTAAGACCTGGAAAACCTGAATAACTTTCTTCTAACTTCTCAACAATACGAAGACACTGGGCATTATGCTCAAAACCACCGTGCCCTTTCATCAGTTCCGAGAGCGCATCTTGGCCTGCATGCCCAAAAGGTCCATGTCCTAGATCATGCGCCAGCGCGATGGTTTCAATTAAGTCTTCGTTTAAGCGGAGTGCCCGGCCAATGGTGCGAGCAATCTGACTCATTTCGAGGGTATGGGTCAGACGGGTTCGGTAATGGTCACCTTCATGGTTGACAAAAACTTGTGTTTTATATTCCAACCGCCGAAAAGCAGTGGAGTGAATGATCCGGTCACGGTCTCGCTGAAAGGCTGTTCGGAAATCATGTTCTTTCTCAGAATAAACACGTCCCTTGGAGTCAACACTCTTAACGGCGTAGGGCGCAAGCCATTCGCGTTCTCTTTCCTCCAACGCTCGACGCGTGATCATCCCATCACCTGCTTTCCTCGCCGCTTCTATTGCCAACACCCAGCGGCGAGATTTCTTTTAGAAATAAGCCCTTCGGGCCTAAGGCAGGTGATGGGATCATTGATTGCTCTTCCACTTGAGCCGTTGATAAACCGATTTAAGTGATTCTGAAATGACTTTGGTATCACTGATGACGGGCATAAAGTTAACGTCTCCAACCCAACGCGGAACGACATGAATGTGCACATGTCCAGGCAGGCCCGCTCCTGCAAGGCGACCTAGATTGACACCAATATTAATTCCGTGAGATTTCATTTTTTTGCGAAGCTTTTGGACGGCTTGATTCATCAGATGAATCAAATCGAGGGCTTCCGAATCCTTTAATTTTTCTAAGCTGCTCACATGACGGTTGGGAACTACCATGAGATGGCCATTATTATAGGGAAAAATATTAAGAACGGCGAAACTGTGTGGAGTGCGCGTTAGGACAAGATTTTTCTGATCGCGAGAAGAGAGCTGAATGTCACAGAGAAAACATTTTTTCGAAGAGGGTTTTTTCAAAATATAACCCTTCCGCCAGGGAGCGCAAATGATATTCATAATGAAGCGTGGCGGGATGACTCAAACAATAACCTTCGGTTTCTCATATAGATCAAGTAGAAAATTTAAATCCCGAAGATCAAGGTACTGGATTTTAGCCTCCTGTGCAAGCAATTTTGCATTTAAATCAATCCCTTGAAGTCCAACGATGAACCGCTTTTGGACAGGACCTTTAAGCCGCTTGAGATCTGAGACAAAAGTCCGAACATCTTCTTCGGTGACCAAGCTTGCAAGCACTTGGCAGAGCCAGCGGACTTGCCCATTTCGTGCATACACTGGAAATACGCGCCCATTGTTCGGCTTTGAAAGAACCTCGACAAAATGCGGACATTTCAATTTTCGACTATTTAGAAGCACCAGGTCGTTATTGAATTTACGGAAAAGCTCTTCTATCCGTTTGGAAAGTTCCCGTTCATCCTCAAGAGCACTCTCCTGAATGGTTTGTTCGACATCCTCACAAAATCCTGCAAAAGAGGCTGAGTGTGTTCTCTGAACGAGATGATGCTCTCGGTAAAAAACCTTGGCCAGCCAAAATCGAAAAAGCGGGTCGGTAATATGAAAGAGAGACCCGTGTTTTTGGACCAAATCCACTTCAAGCAACCGCTCAATGGATTTCTTAACGTCGTTTCCTTTCTGATGAAGGAAGCGGATGACTTGGGATAATTTCTTATGTCCCAAACTGATGGTTGCTAAAACATTCACACAAAGAGGCCAAGGTCGATTTTTGGGTAATTGATAGAGAATAGATTTAAATTGCTGATAAAGCATTCCGCGCTGGTCAAATAGTTCAAGCGCGATAGCTCGTACCAAAGCGCGGGAAATGTTTTCATGCTTTTTTATCTCCCCTTGCAACCGACCTAAAATACAGTCCAAATAATAGGGATGACCATCGGTCAAACGAATCAAAAACCGAATGTGTTGCTCATCCAATCCGAGCGATTGCGACTCCACAAATTTCCTGGATTCTTGAAAATCAAAAGAACGAAGATGGATCATCTCGAAATTTCCAAATAAAAGCGCGAGCTTTTCTTGAAAGATCGAAGCACTACGATTTTGGCGGGAACTAGTGACAAGAAACATGGTTTCCTTCTGGACCATCATTTCTTTCCCTAAAGTACCAAACGGGTCGTTCAAACCAAGTTTGTCCAAATGATCAAATTCATCCAGAAGAATCAAGACTTTTTTTCCAGATTCTTCGTAAACCACGTACGCCAGACGAAGCAATTCTTGAAAAGCCTGATCATGTCGGTGTTTGACCCTTAATGTTTTCGCCACTCTCATTTGACGAAGGGTTTTGGGCAATGGCCGTTTCAAGGCCCGCACAATATCCGAAAAAATAACTGGAAGGGTCGGGCAAAAAACCCTATGTAAACTGACTAGAAACTCACCCATCCAGCGTTCTGAAAAGTGCTCAAATGTGTCAAATTCACGGCATGAAATCGGGACGAGCAGAATTTCAGATGGTGGGACTTGTTTCAAAAATTCGTGAACCAGCACACTCTTCCCAATAAAAGGCTGGCCGACGATTCCGATATTCTGGCGATATCCCTTTTGGAAGGCTTCGAGTCTTTTCTTTAAAAGGGCACACGTTTTCTCTCGTCCAAAGAAAACACTGCCCTCAATGGAATCGTTTTCCATACCGTCCAAGAAATTTGAAATGCATTGTAGTGGGTGCGAACAAAAGGCGGGCGCTCTACAAAAAAATATAAAAACGACCTTGAACCGCTCGCCTTTCTGAACAATTACAAAACCGACATTTTTATAACAAAAACTAAGCTTCACTTCAACCTTAAAACCTTTTAAGAAGCGAGAAATTTTGATCAGGCACAATTGCTTGTGCTTCCAAAAAGTTAGTTCAAGTAGATGGTATCAATGCCTGCGAGGTTTTCAACCTCCTTTTCATGAGCACATAAAACTTGTAGAATAAACATGCCATGAACATCCTGACGCTCAATACATGGGGAAATTGCGGACCGTGGGAAGATCGATGGAATTTTTTTCTTGAGGAACTTCGAAAACTCAATCCTGATTTGATCTTTTTACAAGAACTGAAGGATTCTTTTCTTGCAGACCGTATTCAAAATGAAATCGGAATTAAGCACCTATGCGCCAACTACGAAAGTGGATTATTCATTGCAAGTCGAATTCCATTCATCTTTCAGGAACATTTGAAATACAAAACCCAATCATCGACTGAGCATGAAGAACGACGAGCGCTCATTTGTGGTATTCACGCAGGGAATGTTGAACATCAAATCCTCATTGCAAATACCCATTTGTCTTGGCGAACGGAAGATGGGCTCGTACGTCTTGCCCAGGTAAAGGAATTGCTGGAAGTTATTCAAAAGAAAGGAGATATGGCACTTTTGGCTGGAGACTTCAATGACGTTCCGAACAGTCAATCAATCAAAAAAGTAATACAGGCTGGCTATCTGAATATGCTTGAGCTGCTTCATCCAGGCGAAGCAAATATCACGTGGGACAATCAAAATCCCTTCATTCAAACGCACAGTGTGAAATTTCTAGACCGCCAGATTGATTACTTATTTGCAAACCAAAACTTTCTTGCCCAGCATCCACTTGAAACTTGCGAGATCGTTTTCAACCATCCCAATAAAAAAGGAATTTATCCTTCGGACCACTACGGTATCTTTGCTGAGGTGGCCTGATTAGATCTTGGCCAGGATTTGGTCCATCTCTTTTTCATCAAAGGCGCGCAAGGTTTGTGACTTAAGATTCCCTAACGATCCTGCTTTCGCAAGCACCGCTGCTATCGTTTCATCATTTGGAGCTTCTACGGTAAGTACCACGTCATAACTACCGAGCGTCCAATAAATCTCTTTCACCTGAGCGCCTAAGCCTTTTGCCATTTCTCGAAACGCTTTTGCCCGCTTCGTTGTATCCTTTACTGCGCGGATTCCTTGATCCGTAAAACTAGCAAGAACCGCATAATGTGCCATCATTCACCTCCAAGTTAATAAAAAATTAAGGAAGCCCCACGTCGCTACGCTCCTGGGGCGTTACTCATCTTTAATTAATACCACGTGCCGCTGAATTTCTAACTTATTTAGTCATTACAACTTCTAGCATCTCAAAAATATTTAGCGATTATTTTAGAAATTGTAACATCAAAATTTTGCCAAATCGACCTCAAATTTTTGCCATTTCATTTTGGTACGAGTTCCCGAGGTAAAAATTAGACTCTGTAGCCACTTTCTAGATTTCGAGGTGCTTTTTAGGAATTAAGTACAGAATCTCACCTTTGGCTAGCGAAAAAGATTCCTAGACACTTTTAAATGGAGCTGGTATCAATTGAATTAGATTGTCATAGCATTTTTCTTGCACCCTGAATCTTGCACTTATTGTTTTGAAGGACACTTTACAGAACCATAGGAGCAATAAACACAACAATCGCCCTTCTTGGGTCGGAGGGTCGAATGACAATTTTTACACGGATAGAAAAAAACACACCGATCAGTCGGCATTTCCTCTTCGCGCTCATAACTGCAATGAGGACATTTGATGGTTGATTTCGTTACACTATTCTTCATGATCCTCTAAAATTGCGCTCGAAGGCCGCCCGAGAGCACAAATGTGGTTTCGGGTTGTTCGCCGTTGAGAGCTTGAATCGTGGGAAATTGAATCGACATTTCGGCAATAAAGCGTTTGGTGACAAGCTGAATGCCCGGTGAGAGAAAAAGTGTGTAGCCGCCCGAGGCATCTACCGTCGATCCTCGGGATTCGGCTTTTTGTTCCCAAACGCCATTGGCTTCGGCGACGAGATTCACATAAGCGGGAATTCCCCTTCCTTTTGGAAAGTTCCAGGGCCAGATGCGGAATTGATAAGAAAAGTCATGATTAAATACATCTCCGAATTCAAAACCATGGCCTTCGGTATTGAAGGTGTAGGTCAAAGAAAAATCGACTTGCTGCCGGAGCGTCTGCCATGTAAGAACGGTCCCCGCAATGGGATTCCAGGATCCCTTGCCTGCTTGAATGTCCCGCAGGAGTTTTCCCATGCCGTCTTCTTCATCCGTGTTCCCCGTGGGAAATTCAAGGCCGCCGATCACATCCGCCCTTAACGTCTTCCCCGGCCGGTCTTTCCTTAAGAAAAGGTATTTTCCGAGGAGTTTAAGGTCACCGAATCCTGCCGCCTCGCGGCTTGCTCTGCCTGCGGCTGTGTCAAGATCAAGGTCTTTATAGACAATCGGATATGTTCCGATCACATTGATTTCTTCCGTGATGCCGTAGACTAAAACCGTAGGGATGGCAATGACATCCACGGTCCGGTCGGAGGCAGAAGGATCATCTGATTTCCTCGTATAACGGATTTGTTCGCGGACGATCACTTCGCCTTTATGGGCGGTAAGGGCGGCATCGCTATTGATGGGAATCGCAAAGGCAGGCTGATGCAAAATTAATGAAAGGGAAACAGCGGCCAGGAAAGATTTATTTATTCTTTGCATAGAGAACCACCCGGTTGTGTCCGAAATCCACGATCCAGACATGGTCATCCTGATCAACAGCTACGTCCGTCGGATATTTTAACGATGCATCCCCGTCCCCTTTGAGAATGGCGATCACATGACCTTCGGCAGAAAGTTTCTCGACACGGTGGTTATCGAAATCGGCGACATAAATGTTTCCATTATCATCCTGCGTAATTCCTGTGGCAACCTTAAAAGAACCTTTTCCTGAACCAGGAATCCCTAACCCTAAGAAGCCTCCCCATTTTGCCAGCGGCTTCCCTGCAGCCGTCGCTTTTTGGATTCGATTGTTGTATGCGTCCGCAATCAGAAGATTTCCCTCCCGGTCGATTTCAACATCCGTGGGATAATGCAAATTTCCAGGCCAAAGGCGGCCGGGTTTGCCGAGAGAGGTGAGGAATTTACCTGCCGGGTCAAATTTCTGGATTTGGTGGTGATAAAAATCAGCGACATAGATAAATCCCTTTGAATCGATGGCAACGCCGTCGGGAGCATCGAAATAACTTTCTCCATCCGGCTTTAACCCAATAAAGCGAATGAAATTTCCGTCACGGTCAAACACCTGAATCCGGTCATTCAAGTATTCGGCCACATAAAGATTTCCGTCCGGACCGAAACTGAGGTGCATGGGACGATTGAGTTCACCTTCACCGGAGCCCTTTTTGCCCCAGGTCTTGATGAATTCGCCGGTTCTTGAAAACTTCTGAATCCGGTGATTTCCCGCATCGGATATATAAAGGAAGCCATCGCCATCGATGGCAATTCCAATGGGTTCACGGAACTCACGCAGCCCGCTTCCCTCACGGCCGATGGCTTTGACGGAATGGTAGCTTTCCTCAAACGGCGCCGAACATCCAGCGATGAGTGCAAGAATAACTCCCGCAACAATGAATCGTTTTCTCATCCAACGGTCTCGAGCTTTTCAACGGCGAGCCCGGCGGGAAGTCCTTGATGCTCATGGACAGACCCTTCAATGCGGACTTCTTTTTTGTTGCCAGCATATTCCTCAAGTTTCCTGGCAAGCTCTTGTCCTAAAGTCAGACTTTTGGGGTCATCCCCTTGATGATATTCTTTGCCCAATGCTTCCTTTTCAAAGAGAAGAAGCTGATCTCCGCCGGCTCCAAGGATAAGGGCAAACCCCGTATCTGATTTCTCAATCGTGCCCTTGGCGCGGAGATAAACATCGCGAAGAGTAAAACCCGCTTCCTTCACCCCTTTTCGAAATGCTTCAAGGTCAAGTTTTGCATCACCCTCCAATTCTAGATAGACTTTTCCTTCTCCCATATCCACGTCATAGGACTTAACACCTTTGATGGGCATCATCTTCTTTTCCAGGCCGTAGGCACAGAAGGGACAAGCGAGTCCGTCTACCCGCAGGATCACTTCTTCGATTTCGGCATGAACCGGCTTTGCCGTCAGGAAACTAATGAGAAAAACAAACAGAATGAAAAAAGATTTGGCGTTCATGACTTAGCTCCTCCCAATGATTCGTGGCTTTCTTCTGCTGCTTGCGAAACGTTTCCCAGGCAACAGGTTCCCTGAGGATTGGAGCGCTCGCAAAAGCAGTTTCCGGCCTTCACTTCTTCGGTTTTTCCTTTGTTTTTAAGGCGATTTTCGATTTAAGGAGGGCGGAATCAAAATCGTTAGATTTTGTTTTGCTTTGCTTTTACCGTTTTCACCACGAATCCCCTCTCTCCTCGTGACGCCTTAAACAAAATGTCGCCATAGTAAGCGACAGCCTTCCCACCCGTGCTGTCAGAGTCGGTCATGATACCCACACCCGTAATGCGCGGCGGCGGTTCCCCGAAAGCCTGCGTATAGTCTTCATAGATATTCCGCTCCACCTCGACCCATCGACCGAGATTTTTCTCTCCGCTCTCGACCACAATCGTGCGCACCCAATCTGTATAAGGACTTGGACGAACGGTGCCTTGCGGCTCTCTAGTTGCCCAAATATAATTGATCGCCCTTGAAGGATAATCCTTCCCATAAAACACCCGAAGCATCCAATAAAACAGCCGCTCCATCCAATTAAAGTTGCTTCGATCGTATTCAAATCCGATATAAATTCTTGCCGGGTGATCATCACCAGATTTCTCAGTAAGATTGCTTTTCTCTAAAAGATTCTCCACTTTCCAGCGCCATGTTAGGGTGGGGTATTGTCCTGGATCAATCTCAACGGTGTGAATAAGCCCCGACGCCGATCCCAGGCTCACCGCTTTCACAACCCACCGGTTATGATCCCTAATCAGGCTGTAACGGGTTGGCTTCACGCCTTTGAAGTGAAGATCCTCCCAGTTTTCAGGTAATCCGTTCTGCGTTTCACCTCTCGAAAAATGGCCGACAGGGATAGGAGGCAACACATCCGTTTCTTCTGCCAAGACATTGCAAGAAATGAGCAGGACAACGGTTAAAAAAAGCACACAGAATAAGTGATCTTGCCAAGCTGATTGATGGATGCATCATTCATAGAAATTGCCGCCATTAGGAAAGAACGTATATCTGTCACGTTCAATCTCTTTCCCGCAAATTGGGCAGATGTAAACCGTATTCACGGACTTCTTGTCATTTGCCTATAAAAAAATGCGACAAGCAGCAAATCGCCAGCACAACGACGATCAGAATAATAATCCACATGCCCCCGAAATCCTCATGTCCCATTTTATTTTTCCCCGCCTGCTTCATTTTGATGCTCAACTCGCACAGCAGCTCAATTTACTTACGTCCTTCCCAAAGGTAATCGCTGCAAGTTTGATTCCTTCGGACAAGGTCAGATAGGGATGAAAAGCCGAGACAATTTCTTTCACTGTAATGCCATACTTAATCGCAAGGCTTACTTCCATCAAAAGCTCAGAGCCTTCCGGAGCGAGTATCCTTGCCCCGATGAGCTTATCGGTTTTTTTGTCTCGGATGAGCTTAATGAATCCCCTGGTATCACGAGCTGCCAAAGACCGCGGAATATGAGAAAGCGAAAGTTTTGCCGTTTCTGCATTGATCCCCTGATCTGCCGCACCTTGTTCATCCAGTCCAACCCCGGCCACCTGCGGATCCGTGAAAATTACCCAAGGCAGGGCTGGGTAATCCCGTCGAATAGAAGATCCTTTAATGGCATTCTCGGCCGCCAGAGCGCCCTCATAAGCGGCCGTATAAACAAACATAGGAGAACCGATAACATCACCCGCACCATAAATAGACTTCACATTCGTACACAAAGAATCATCAACTTTGAGATAACCAGTGCGATCCAGCTTTACGCCGGCCTCCTCCAACCCGAGATTTTTCGTATTGGGTTCCCGTCCCGTAGCGGCCAAAATATGCGAAGCCTTAAAAACCCTTTCCTCCCCCTCAACCGCCGCTTTTACATTTATCCGGTTTCCATCTCGGCTGACTTCGTTAATCGTAACACCGGTGACAATTTGAATTCCTTCCTGCTTAAGGTATTGCGTCAACTCATCGGTGAGATCCGGCGTTTCTGAGGGCAGTATTCGCGAGGAACGCTGAAGAATTGTGACTTTGGTGCCCAATCTTGCAAACATCTGCGCACATTCCAGGGCAATATAGCGGCCTCCCAGCACAATCAAAGAGTCGGACTGTTCGGTTAATACAAAGGCACTTTCATTCGTTAAATATCCGCTCTCGGAAAGGCCGGGAATCGGAGGGAGCGAAGGATGAGCGCCTGTGGCCACAAGAATGTGTTCTGCTTTAATTTGTTGGCCGTTGACTCCGACCGTATTAGAGTCAATTAGTTGAGCCCAACCGGTGATCATTTTAAAACGATCAAAACCGGATACGACGTCCAAATATTTAGACCGTCTCAACTCATCGACTAATTGTTGTTTCTGAACAATGATCGCTTTAAAATCCGTCACCCGGCTCTTTGAATCGATGCCCTGAAAATGATGATGGCATGCCCGGTAATGCGCTTCCGCAGCCCGGATGAGCGTCTTTGATGGAACACAACCGACATTGACACAGGTCCCTCCGGTAGGCAGGCCTTCGTTAATCACTGCCGTACATGCGCCCAGCTCGTGCGCTTTGATTGCGGCAGCAAACGCGGCAGACCCTCCCCCCACAATCACGAGATCAAAGCGGGTGTCTTTGAGATCCCCAATCTTAGCCGGACAGCAAGAGTGCGTATTTACCTTAGTCATATCAATCTCCTGACCTCACGGTCGTTTGGCCTTATAACCCGTGGCATTAACCGCCTTCACAATTTCATCCAGAGAAACCTTGGCCGGATCATAGGACACGGCGAGGTTCCCATGCTTTGCGCTTGCCGCTGCATGGCTGACGCCTGGCAGCTTCTTCACGGCGGATTGAACTGTCATTTCGCAGGTAAAGCAAGTCATGCCCTCCACAGGGATCGTCATTTGAACACCGGATTTCGTTGCCGTTTCGCTTGGGCCGCCTCTAGCGTAGGTGTAGACATTAAGACCTACGAAGGTCATAACGATCAGTGTGGCGCCCATGAGGATATTTC
>JACOVU010000107.1 GCA_016177155.1 Candidatus Omnitrophota bacterium
GTATTGCGTCTTCGCGAGTGGGTGTTGATTTTACCTACACCCTCGTTTGGTCGCTTGCCGAAGCATGGAATCACATCCAAGCGTCAGGCCATGGCTTTCCATTGGATAGCTAATCGTGTATTTGTCGGAAGCTATAGACTGAAAAGCTGAATTGTTTTACAATCCTCTGTATGTCGAAGAGACTTTCTATTCTCCTGGTTTTTAGTTTGATACTGCCGCTCTCGGTATCTGCAGAAGATTCTATCAAATTGGTTCATCCCATTTCGCCAGTTTATGAGGAGATGCTCGCAAATCTAATGCACTCATTAAATCCTAAGAAGGAGGCGATTTTAGTCGGCTTCGATTCGCCAAGAGGGATTCATGCAGATTTGTTTTCAGTAGAACTCAAGAAAATCGATGCCCGTCTTCAAGATTATGCACAAGGGGTTTTTGTTCTTGTACGCATGAACGGGTACATGAACCGCGGCTGGCTGGAATCGGTCGCAGAAGATGCGGGGTTTAAAATTGAAAAGGTTATGGCGGAAAGAGAACTTGAATTTGTGGAAGACGCCCAAGGCCGTCAAATGGTTCACCTCGATATGCCTCAGTTTCGAAGCAAAATCGAGGAGCGGCTCGTGCGCGAAGGAATGAATCCTGTGAGTGCTTATTCTGCAACTGATGAAGCGATTCAAATGTTCAGGCGTGAAAATCAGAAAATCTTGATTCTGAGTAAGTGGTAAATTTCTAAAAATTCCTTGATTTATTGGGACTTTCTGTTAAGCTAAACGGCTAATTTGTAGAGGGTTAGGAGAATTGTATGGGGCAAGCAAGTTCTGGAATTGGGGCTCGCAAAACGGGTGAAACACAAATGACACAACATAAAGGACTTCTCAAATGGGTCGAGGAAATGACCCAGCTTTGTCAACCGGACAGGGTGGTTTGGTGTGACGGCTCAGAGGAAGAGAAGAAACGCCTCGAAAAGCAAGCGCTTTCGAGCGGCGAACTGATTGAACTTAATCCCAAGAAACTTCCTGGCTGTTTCTTACACCGTACCGCTCAAAACGACGTTGCCCGCACTGAGAATCTGACCTTTATCTGCACGCTTAGAAAAGAAGACGCCGGTCCGAATAACAATTGGATGTCTCCTAATGAGGCCTATGCCAAGGCAAGCACCATTTTCCGCGGGGCAATGAAGGCGAGAACCATGTATGTCATCCCATTTTCCATGGGGCAAGTGAGTTCTCCTTTTAGCAAAATCGGGGTTGAGCTTACCGATAGCATTTATGTCGTTCTCAACATGAGAATTATGACCCGCATGGGCACTCCTGTATTAAATGTATTGGGCGCGAACGGGGAATTCACAAAAGGTCTTCATTCCAAAGCCGATCTCGATATCAATCGCCGCCTGATTCTTCATTTTCCGGAAGATAATACGATTTGGAGTGTAGGTTCTGGATATGGGGGCAATGTGCTTTTGGGAAAAAAATGTCTTGCGCTCCGCATTGCAAGCTGGCTCGGGAAGAAAGAAGGTTGGATGGCCGAGCACATGCTTGTTCTGGGAATTGAAAAACCAAATGGGGAAATTAAATTCATAACCGCTGCGTTTCCGAGCGCTTGCGGTAAAACGAACCTTGCGATGATTGTTCCGCCCGAAGGCTTGAAGCACAAAGGTTATAAAATTTGGACAGTAGGAGATGACATTGCTTGGCTTCGAATTGGAAGAGATGGCCAGCTTCGGGCCGTCAATCCAGAAGCTGGTTTTTTTGGTGTCCTCCCAGGTACGAATTCCAAGACGAACGCTGTTGCCATGGCCACCATCAAGCGGAATACCATCTATACCAACGTCGTTCTTGCGCCTGACAAAACCGTTTGGTGGGAAGGCGGCGATGGCGAACCACCTCAGGAAGGTATGGATTGGAAGGGTAATCCTTGGAAGCCAGGTATGAAAGATAAGCATGGCAAACCGATTCCTGGTGCACAACCGAACAGTCGTTTTACCGCACCGATCGGTCAATGTCCGACGTACCATCCGAAATTGGATGACCCAGAAGGTGTTCCAATTTCAGCCGTCGTTTTTGGTGGCCGCCGGGCACATGTTACTCCACTCGTTTACGAAAGCTTCAATTGGCAGCATGGCGTTTACGTGGCGAGCCAAATGGCTTCGGAGCGCACCGCAGCTCAATATGGAAAGCAAGGCGAGGTGCGCCGCGATCCGATGGCGATGTTTCCATTTTGTGGTTACAACATGGCTGATTATTTTGCGCATTGGCTTGCCATGGGAAAACGGATGAAAAATCCCCCCAAAATTTTCCACGTCAACTGGTTTCGCACTGGTCAAGACGGTAAATTCCTCTGGCCAGGATTTGGTGATAATTTACGCGTTCTCGAATGGATCTTAAAACGTGTAGAGGGACATGGGGAAGCACGCGAAACCGCCATCGGCTACATTCCCACCTCAAAGGCCATTGATCTTACCGGCCTTCACCTCAAGCCCAATGTAATGGACGAACTTCTTTCCATCGATCGCCAAACTTGGCTTGAAGATTTGAAACTTCAGGAAGCGTTCTACGCCCAGTTTGGCGAGAGGCTGCCAAAGGAAATCCGGACAGAATTAGAAGGCCTGAAAAAACGATTGGAAGCATAGTTTGCTTGTAGGGTACTCATTTCCCAGGTACAATAAGCAATGAAAGAACTGGTATTCTCGTTATGTCTGCTAAACTACTCGTCGTAGACGATGAGGACGGAATCCTAGAAGAAGTAAGGTCCTACTTTGCAGAAGAGGGCTTTCAAGTATTTACGGCAGATAGCGGAGAAGAAGGGATACAAATCCTGAAACGGGAAAAGCCCGATATCCTTCTTGTCGATATGAAGCTTCCAGACATGTCTGGCCTCCTTGTGCTCAAAATTGCGAAGGAAGCAAGCCCTCTTACCAAAGTCATTGTCAACACCGGTTATGTGGATCAAGCTTTGATCGATCAGGCTGAAGAATTAGGGCGGGATGTGTTTCTTCAAAAACCCTTTGATCTTTTATGTTTGAAAAAAGAAGTTGAACGTCTTTTGGGAATGTAACCGATGGCGAGACAATCCATTTTGGTGGCCACTGACAATTCAAAAGCCATTGAGTTCTTTACGACCTACTTTTCAGATACGCAGTCCACTCCCACCGTGATTCGCGCCAAATCCGACCTTTCCGCGTTTTTTTCAGCGCGTCCAGATTTCGTTTTCTTCCAGGGCGATTGGTTCGATTTAAGAACCAAGAATAAGTTGGTGGAATATAAATCCCGCTACCCAAAGGCAAAGTATTTTGTTTTGGGTCATCCCATTCAAGCAGGGTTTACCTGGGATGGAATACTCGAATTTCCAGTAGAAGGGAGATCATTTCGGAAGGTAGTTTTAAACCGGGCGGATTTGCCGAACCCGATCAAATTGGTTGCTGTTGATGACGAAGTGGAAATTCTCGAGATCGTCCAAGACTATTTTGAAGGTCGTACCGACCCGCCGGTCCAAATGCGTATTGCCCATAACGGACTTGAAGGATTCAAATTGATTGAGAAAGATCCGCCGCATTGTTTGATCTTAGACATCAAGATGCCGGTGAAAACTGGGGTGGAACTCTACCGCGATCTCGTTCGTTCGGGCCGGAAAATTCCCACCATTATTTTCATTGATTCCACCTCTGCTGACGATATTCTTGAAATTCGGAAGTGGGGAGCTCCCGTTTTTGTGGAGAAGGGTGGTCCTTCAAGTTCAATGTCCGATATGTTCGCCTTAGTTAAGAAATTGATTATTTTTTCCTAACGGAGCGTCCAGACAATAAAAAAAGGGACAGGTCTGAAAAAAAAGAAAAATGGGGACAGGTCTTAGACCTGTCCCCATTTTGTTAATGAATCTGGTTTTAGTATTGGTCGCTTAGCTTGTTGAAGAAATACCGCTTGACCTGCTTGTCGTACGCTTCAACATCTTCAATGGTTCCATAATTCTCGACATCGTGAAGCCCTAAAGCTGGTTTTTCCATCGGGACTCCATGCCAGAAAGGAATCCAGAACGTTCCGAGGTCAATTACTCCGCTTGAGGTTCTGAGCACTCCGACTACAGGACCAACGATCAATCCTGTGAGCGTGCCAATACCGAGAGGAGCATTTTTGGTCCACCGAAAAGGATGCGTCAAGATTTCAACCCATCCAAAACTGGTATTGCTAAAGCCTCGTAAAAACATTCCTGGAGTTTTCTTGAGGTAGTTGTCATCGACCGCCCATTCCAGGACGCCATCTTTACGTCCTTTACCCGTTGACCAATCAACCGTTGCCGGTTCTTGCATGGGAGCAATATAACCGTGTTTCAGTACCTGAACTGGCTTTCCGACCGTGGCACTTGCCACGTCATCTGCAAATGACACTACGGGACAAGCCAGCAATGTTAAAACACAAATGAGAACCACCAATTTCTTCATCTTCCCCTCCATTGTTTTCGTTTTCCAAAAGTCATATGTAAGTTGACCAAGTAAACTGTATTAAGTGTTCCACATTATTTTGCCATTGTCAATAAGGCCGATTTTTTTCTTTTTCTTGCTATATAAGAGATTCGTCACAAAAGATACTTTCTTTAATCTTTAAAAAACCGTCCTTCTTAAATTTTATTCCTTTAAGTTTCCTTGGGCTCAACCGATAATCATAAAACCTTACCCTTGGGAGGAGATGAATATGAAAAAGATCGCAGTGGCATTAGCAGTATTCATGTTGTTTGGGACAGTGACTGCCTGGGCTCAGTGCTGCCCCTTCAGCAACTGGATTAAGAAACAGGCCGAATCCGATTCCTATCCTGAGAAGTTCGTTGGCCTTCTTGCGGATGGAGTTCATCGGGTTGTCCAAGCACCTATTGAAGTTCTGTACCATCCCTATGATGAAATTGTGAATCAAGATCAGCGCGCGATAGGGTTCTTTACAGGTTTAGGGAAAGGCATTTTGTGGGGAGCTCATCACATTATTGTAGGAGCTGTAAATATCATTTCAGCTCCCGTGCCTGGTGCAAAGGGTTATCTAGCACCGCATAGCCATGTAAAGCCTTGTGAAAGCGAATCAACAACCGCATAGTTGGTTTTAGCAAGAAATCTCGTCAAGACGAAAAATGGGGACAGACTATAGTCTGTCCCCATTTTTTGCTTTTTTACAGTCTGTCCCCCTTTTTTGCTTTCTTACAGTCTGTCCCCATTTTTTACCTTTTTCTTTTAATTCATACCAAAGTTGTAGCTTAACCCCAGACCATTCCTAGACTTAGTTTGACTACCGCTTCAATATTTTGTAGACTAAATTACCAAGGAAAGCAAAATGCCAAACCCAAACGACACCAGGCCAGAACACGAGCGGATTAAGGAAGATAGCAATTACCTCCGCGGAACAATCAAGGAAGAGCTCCAGTCGGATTCTCCCCACTTTTCCAGGGGAAGTAACCAGCTGCTTAAGTTCCACGGGACCTATGAGCAGGATGACCGAGACGTTCGGATCAAGCGGCGGAAAGCCGGCCAAGAACCTTTCTACATGATGATGGTGCGGTCCAAAGTTCCAGGAGGTCGTCTTACGCCAGATCAATATTTAGTGCATGATGAATTAGCAGACCTTTATGGCAATCACACTTTGAGGATTACGACGCGGCAAGGGTTTCAATTTCACGGGGTCTTGAAAAAAAATCTGAAGTCGGTGATCCGAGCAATTAACGAGAAGTTAGGTACGACTTTAGGCGCTTGCGGCGATAATGTTCGTAATGTGGTGGGATGTCCTGCGCCTTCCGAAGACCGCGTAAAGCTTAAAGTTTATGAATATTGTAAAGCCATTTCGGATCAGTTCCTTTCGAAGTCTGGTGCTTATCATGAGATTTGGCTCAACGGGGAACAAATCAATTTAGAGGCGCTGGCTTCCAAAAAGCCAGAGGAAGTCGAACCGATTTACGGCAGGGCCTACCTCCCGCGAAAGTTTAAGATTTCGATTGCTTTTCCAGATGACAACTGTGTGGATGTGTATACGAATGATATTGGGATTGTGCCTGAAGTCATTGGCGAAAACCTTCGCGGATTTAACATCTTGGTCGGCGGCGGGCTTGGGATGTCTCACGCTGCAAAGGATACATTTCCGAGGCTGGCCGATCCTTTATGTTTTGTGACGCCAGGCCAAATTTTGGATATTACAAAAGCCATTGTTTTGGTTCAACGTGATCATGGTGACCGTAAGAGTAGGAAACACGCACGTCTTAAGTACTTGATTCATGACCGAGGGCTTGGGTGGTTTCGAGAGGAAGTCGAAAGACGGTTCGGTCAGAAGTTAGATCCGACTCATCCCATTCATTGGGAGGGATTTCAGAGTCATCTGGGTTGGAATCGAGAGGGGAATGGTGTTTGGTATTTTGGCATTTCAGTTGAGAACGGTCGAATTAAAGATGAAGCAGGAGTTCGTCTAAAAAGTGGTCTCCGCGCAATTGTGGAGAAGTTCCGAACGAATGTTTATTTAACTCCCACTCAAGATCTTTTGGTTTCTGGAATCAAGGAAGGGCAGAAAGAGGAATTTGAAACGATTCTTAATTCCTATGGGATTCCTCAACCGAACCGGATTTCCATGATTCGGAAAAATTCGATGTCTTGTCCGGCGCTTCCCACGTGCGGTCTTGCGATTACAGAGTCAGAACGTACCATGCCTGCCTTGGTCGATGAATTCGAAGCAACCCTCAAGGGATTGGCGCTTGAGAAGGAGCAAATCACGCTTCGGATGACGGGGTGTCCGAATGGGTGTGCGCGGCCTTATTCTTCCGAAATTGGATTAGTCGGAAAGGCGGTGGGGACGTATAATATCTATTTAGGCGGAAACCTGGATGGAACGCGGCTGAACAAACTTTGTTTAGAAAATGTTCCTCAGGCCGATATTGTGAAAACGCTTGTTCCGGTCTTTAAACTATTTAA
>JACOVU010000108.1 GCA_016177155.1 Candidatus Omnitrophota bacterium
ACTTACAACTATGAACCGTTTATTATTTTTCACAGTGTTTGTGGGTGTGTTTTTTCTGACACGGGTTGCGTTTTCTGATGAGCCGCAGCTTGCCGCAACTTTGGATAAGCAGACCACTCGAGTCAATGAGGAAATCCACCTAAACGTCAAAATTTCAGGCGTTCGGGGTTCGCTTCAAGCTCCGCACGTACCACCTCTGAACGGATTTGAAGTATTTTATTCGGGTCGGTCTTCACGGTTTAGTTTCATTAATGGGCGTTCTGAGTCGCTGACTGAATTTAATTACGTTTTGATCCCGAGGAATCCTGGCCGGTTTCTACTCCAACCGATTGAGGTCACGATTGGGGATCAAGTGTACCGCACGAACCAATTACAAATTCAAGTTGAAGATGGACAGCGCGTTCCCGTCCCGACAACACCTCCACCATTTCTTCAACGTGCTTCTCGCCCAACGACCGCCACTTCTGCTCAAGGTCCATCGTACCCTACTTCTGCACCCCCCTTGCCTCAATCGCAACAGAATCAAAGTCCAGCTATTTCAGATAGGGAGTTAGATGAAAATATTTTTCTACGAGTTGTTCCAAGCCAACTAACCGTTTACCAAAATCAGCAGCTCATTTTGACTTATTCGCTCTACACGCGCTACGACACGCGTTACGAAGGGTTTGTCGAAGAGCCTGAAACGAGCGGCTTTTGGATTGAAGAGTTTCCAATGGATCCGAACTTAGGACGTGATACCGAAGTCCTGAAAGGTAAGAAATATGTGCGGGCCGATGTCAAAAAGCTTGCACTTTTCCCAACTGCGCCAGGTCAGTACCAGATTAAGCCGGGCATTGCGAAAACTTCAGTACAGATTGAACAGCGCCCATCCTCACTTTTTGACGAGTTTTTCAACGACAGTTTTTTTACGGGGTCAGGACTTTTTGCCAGACGTGTCGAAAAGATACTTGCTCCGCCAGCAGTTCAAGTGGTCGTAAAACCTCTTCCAGAAGTAGGGAAGCCTTCTGGTTTTAAAGGTGCGGTGGGTGATTTTCGGATGGCTACCAGCATTGATAAACGTACGATCAATCAAAATGAAGCTGTGACACTTCAAATTTCGCTTGAAGGAGAAGGGAATATCGAAACTCTAGAGCGCCCCGTTTTATCTGAGATTAAAGACACGAAAATTTATGAAGCGGATACTCAAACACAACTCTTTCGTGCTCAAAATGTCATCGCGGGAAAGAAAACATTTGAAGTAGTTCTCATTCCAAGTGAGGCGGGCGAACTCGTCATTCCGAGCGTTGGGTTCAGTTTTTTTAATCCCAAAATCGAGCGATATGTAACACTCAAATCAGATGCATACAAGGTGAAGGTCAATCCATCCAAAAACCCACCCGCTGCACTACCCAAAGAACTGCTTCGCGGTGAATTGGGCGAAGGCAAGAAAAGCATTCGTTTGGAGTCCGAAGATATTCAGTACATCAAAGAACGGCTTCCCGTTCGCGAGAAACCGTTTCTCTTTGCACTTATTTTTGGGCTGGGCATCGTCAATACCGCTCTCACTTTGAGCTCGATTGGAATTGTAGCTTATCGCAAGCGGAGTGAATATTTAGATCAAAATATTTCACTGAAGCGGAAATTGTTTGCCAAGAGATATGCAACGCAAGGGCTTAAAAAATTGGATCGACTCATGAAATCTTCAGGAGCAAAGGGGCAGACAGACGAAACATTTTTTGAGGAGAGCGCTAAAATTCTCAGTCAATATTTAGCCGATCGATTCAATCTGTCAGCACACGGACTTACCCAGGACTTGATTGAGCGAAAAATGGAATCGCATGGTCTAACAGCCGAAGTCCTTCAAAAAGTGAGAATCTGTTATGAAACGTGTGACCAGGTACGGTTCGGGCATATCGGTTTAAGTGAGGCTGATCGTGAAGCGATGGTCAGACAGATTCGCGTCATTATTTACGAGCTTGAAAAATGAGGGCTGTTACCACAATGAAGTATTTTTTAAAGTTTGGATTATATCTGATGTGCCTCATGTGGCTTTCGAGCCACTTGGTTTTTTCTGCAGTTGATGTTAGCCAACAGTTTAGTCGGGCGAACCAGTTTTATCGTGATGGAAAATTTGACGAGGCCGTTCAAGGGTATGAGGAAATTGTAAAATCAAAACCGACAGCTGAAGTATACTATAATCTTGGGAATGCCTACTTTAAGACTAAGAAGATTGGGTTTGCCATTTTAAATTACGAGCGCGCACGTTCTCTCAAGCCTCGCGACTCAGATGTTTTGGCGAATCTTGCCTATGCCAATCGGTTGATTGAATATAAAATTGAGGACAAGCGTAATTGGTATTTTAAGAAGAAAAGCGAACTGTTAAGCTTTCTGACTCTTTTAGAGTGTTGGGGGATTGCGTTGAGTGCTTATTTTGTTTTCATCCTTGGATTCTTGGTGTCGCTTCTGATGAGAAAAGAACCCTTATTTGGCAGAGCAGGTGCATTGGGTCTTGCCCTTGTTATTTTTTGCTCTTTTCCGCTTTTATTGAAGTATGGCGAGATAGGAATCGGCGAGCGCGGGATTGTAACGGAAAATCAAATAGAAGTTCGATACGGCCCAACCAAGAGCGATCGAATTGCCTTTCGCTTGGTGGAAGGTTTGGAACTATTTATCAAGGATAAAAAGGATGATTGGTATCGGATCGAGTTAAGAGATGGCCGCAGCGGCTGGACGAGCGCCTCTCAGGTAGAGATGATATGAAAACAATTCGAGAAGCGAAAAAATGGAAAGGAAAGCCCGATGCAAGTGGGCATTTCGGTATCTTTGGAGGTCGTTTTGTGCCGGAAACGCTCATGGAGGCTTTGAATGAATTAACACGAGCCTACCAATCTCTTCGCAAAGACAAACGATTTCAAAAGGAACTTGAGTACTTGTTGGCCACTTATGCTGGAAGGCCAACGTCGCTTTATGAAGCTCAAAACATGGGCCGCGCACTAGGCCGTGATTTGAGAATTTTTTTCAAACGGGAAGATCTCTGTCATACCGGTGCACATAAAATTAACAATACAATTGGACAGGGACTTCTTGCGCGTTATCTGGGCAAAAAGCGGATCATTGCGGAAACCGGAGCAGGACAACACGGAGTCGCAGCGGCGACGACCGCTAGGCTCTTCAATCTTTCCTGCGACGTTTATATGGGCGCTCAGGATATCGAGCGGCAAGCCTTGAACGTTTATAAAATGAATTTACTCGGCGCGCGCGTCATTCCCGTTTATTCAGGTTCACAAACGCTTAAGGATGCAACGAATGAAGCGATTCGAGATTGGGTGACGAATGTGGAGACCACCCATTATTTGCTCGGTTCTGTCGTTGGTCCGCATCCTTACCCCATGATTGTCAGAGATTTTCAGTCGGTCATTGGGCGGGAGACAAAGGTGCAGATGAAAAAAATGGTTCATGCACTTCCAGACGTGATGATTGCCTGTGTCGGTGGCGGCAGTAACGCGATTGGGTTTTTTTATCCTTTTCTCGATACGCGCGCCAAGTTAATTGGAGTAGAAGCCTCTGGGAAAGGGTTGAAAACGAGGCAGCATGCCGCTTCGCTCACGAAAGGAACAATTGGGGTTTTGCATGGGATGAAGAGCTTCGTGCTTCAAGATCGAAATGGACAGGTGGAGCTTGCGCATTCTATTTCAGCGGGACTGGACTATCCTTCGGTCGGACCAGAGCACGCTTTTCTTAAGGAGGCAGGCCGAATTCGTTACGAAACGGCTTCTGATCGGGATGCGCTTTTAGGATTTCACGCACTGACCTTGCTCGAGGGAATTATGCCTGCTTTAGAGCCTGCGCATGCCATTGGGTATTTGATCCGAAAATACAAAAGCTTTCCCCGTGGGGCAAAAATTGCAGTTTGCCTCTCGGGACGAGGTGATAAGGATCTCGACACGGTTCGGCGTTACCAGAAAACAAAACGTTAATAGACATGAACAATCGATTGATTCAAAAAATCAGAGAACAGGAACGCAGCCAGTCTAAGTTATTTTGTGCTTACTTGACACTCGGATACCCCAATCTTTCAACGACTGAAACTTTGATTTCTGCTTTTGAACAAGCAGGGGTGGATATCGTTGAATTGGGGTTTCCTTTTTCAGACCCTCTTGCAGATGGTCCAACGATTCAGTTCGCTTCTGCCCAAGCCATTCGGCGAGGAGTTGGAATCAGAGACGCTTTTCATTTGATCAGAAAGCTTCGTCGAAAAGGAGTTTCGATTCCCATTCTTTTTTTCTCCTATTTAAATCCGATCATGCATTATGGCGTAAGCCGCGCCGTTCGACAATTGCACCAAAGTGGTTTTGACGGTCTTATTGTTCCTGACTTGCCTCCTGAAGAGGGGAGAATGTGGGAATCTTGGTTCAAGCGGTCTGACCTTTCCATAGTGTATTTGGTAGCACCAACGACAAGACAGGATCGAATCAAAGAAATTGCACGCCACTCGAATGGGTTCATTTATTATGTTTCACTTAAGGGGGTGACCGGAGCGCGGAGCTCCATTCCGACTGATTTAGTTAAAAAAATAAAAGCGGTCAAACAACTGACTCGCAAACGCGTGCTCGTAGGTTTCGGGGTTTCACGGCCAGACCAAGTGAAAACAATCACCCGCGTTGCAGACGGTATTATCGTGGGCAGTGCGATTGTGGAGCGTTTGAAAGGAGGGCGTAAAGGTATTCGATCTGCCATTTCCCTTGTGGCCCAACTTTCGAAAGCCGCGAAGCGAGCGCAATGAGTTTGTTGGGTTTAGATTTAGGCGAAAAACGAGTTGGAGTAGCTCATTCGGACGAGCTTAATTTGATGGCTCATTCCTTGGGATTTATCGAGCGGAGAAACGAAGCCTATTTAATTCATGAGATTAAACGGTTTATCGATGAGTTTCAAATTCAAAAGGTGGTCGTTGGTTTCCCAAAGACATTGAAAGGCGAAACAGGGTCGGCCGGCCAGAAGGTTCTTGAATTTGTTCGCGCACTTGAGCAGGAACTCGCTTGTCCTATTGCGACTTGGGATGAGAGGCTTACCACTGCCCAGGCTGAAAAAGTACTTCTCCAGCGAGATGTGAGCCGGGCGAAACGGAAAGAGAAACGTGATGCGATGGCAGCCCAAATTATGCTTCAAAGTTATTTAGATTTTCTTAAACAGAAAGATCAAACCAAGCATGTATGAGCAAACATCCTTAGACAATGGACTTAGGATTGTTAGCAATCGCTTAGAAGAACGCGATTCCATTGGTCTTGCCATTTGGGTACGCGTAGGTGCGCGCCATGAACTGAAGAAAGTGTGTGGGATTTCCCATTTTGTGGAACATATGCTGTTTAAAGGGACAAAACAGCGATCGACAAAGCAAATTAAGGAAGAAGTCGAAGGTGTGGGCGGGATGCTCAATGCATTTACGAGCGAAGAGAGCACTTGTTATTTTGTTAAAGTGCCAAAACCCTATTTTGAACATGCGTTTGACGTATTACAAGATATGATCAATCATGCCACCCTTAAAGAGGAAGAGTATCAAAAAGAACAAACCGTGATTTTGGAAGAAATTAAAATGTATTTAGATTTGCCATCTCAATATGTCCAGGAAGTGATGAGCGAACTTCTGTGGCCCGCACAACCGCTCGGCCGTCCCGTTGCAGGGACAATGAAATCTGTTTCTGGGATCAAGCGGAGCGATCTCGATTGGCATGTGAGAACTTTTTATCACCCAAAAAATTTATTAATCACAGCGTGCGGAGAAATAGACCACAACCACTTGAGTAAAATAGCACAAGATGCTTTTCAACAAAGGCCAGGCAGATCTGCCTCCAAGTACCCAATGGCCAAAGTGTCGTTCAATTCGGGACACGAGAAGATACGTTTCATCGACAAAAAAACAGAACAGACGCATTTTGTAATTGGTTTTCACGGTCTTTCGCGAAATGATCCTGATCGGTATCAGCTTGCGATACTCAATGTCATTTTGGGAGCGAATATGAGTAGCCGCCTTTTTGAAGAAGTGAGGGAAAAGCGAGGCTTGGCCTATGAAATTAAATCCAGCCTTGGTTTCTTTGAAGACACAGGATCAATTATCATCTCTGCCGGTGTTGAACCCAAAAAAGCTCCTTTCACAGTTCGGGTGATTATGCGAGAGTTGGGGAAGCTGAAACGCGGAGATGTATCGCAGGATGAGTTAAGACGTGCTAAAGATTACTTTTTGGGTCAGTTGCTTTTGGGTTTAGAAGATACGTTAGATCATGCTCTTTGGTACGGAGAACGGATTCTTTATGGTGGGAAATTGCCAGATCTTGACGAAATTCGAGACGGGATCGAATCGGTTACCGAAAACGATATTCAAAAGCTCGCCAACCGTTTCTTTAAGACCAAAGGAATTCATTTAGCGCTGATCGGTCCGGTCGACCCAAAAAGTCAGAAAAAGATTAAATCGGAGTGCGTATGTTCTTAGCCCAAAATCGTAAATGTTTTATCGCGCCCAGTATTCTTTCTGCCGACTTTACCCGTTTGCGTGATGAAGTTGTGGACGTGGAGCAAGCAGGCTGTGATTGGATTCACGTGGATGTCATGGATGGGCACTTTGTACCCAATTTGACCATTGGGCCTCCGGTTATCCATTGGATTCGAAAAACAACGAAGTTACCGCTGGATGTTCACTTGATGATCGAAGAACCCATCCGATACATTGATGAGTTTCGTAAAGCGGGTTCTGATTTGATTACAGTCCACGTGGAAGCGTGTCGGGATGTCAAACAGACGATCGAAAAGGTTCGCGTATCAGGTGCAAAACCTGGAATTTCACTTCGACCCAGAACGGACATTTCGGAAGTTGTGCCGTACCTCAACCTTGTCGATTTGGTGCTTGTGATGACTGTGGAACCAGGTTTTGGAGGCCAGCAATTTATGTCTGAGATGCTTGAAAAAGTTCGTTACTTAAAACCGCGTTTTTCGGGTTTTATTTCGGTGGATGGCGGAATCAACCTTGAGACGGGCGCTCAAACAGCGCGCGAAGGAGCGAATGTATTTGTAGCAGGTTCTGCGATTTTTAAAGAGTCCAATCGAAAAGCTTATATTGAAAAGTTGCGGAAGTCCGTCGCTTAAAGCCCGCCATGGATTTAACTCACCTTAGAAATTTTTCAATCATTGCGCATATCGACCATGGTAAGTCGACACTGGCTGATCGCTTTTTGTTAGATACGGGAGCGATTTTACCTCGTGAATTTCACGACCAGTTTTTAGATGATATGGATTTGGAACGCGAGCGCGGGATTACGATCAAAGCTCGCGCAGTTCGGATTTGGTATCGCGATTATTTCCTTAACTTGATTGATACGCCGGGCCATGTTGATTTCACTTATGAGGTTTCCAAGAGTCTTGCGGCCTGTGAGGGCGTCCTTTTGCTCGTGGATGCGGCGCAAGGTGTTGAGGCACAAACGGTGAGTAATTATTATCTCGCGAGAGGGCGAAAACTCGTTATTATCCCTGTGATTAGCAAAATTGATTTGCCAAATGCCGACGTTCCACGAGTCAGGCGAGAAATTGCACAGCTTCTCCAAATGGATGAGTCAAAGGTGCTTTCAGTCAGCGCAAAAAAAGGAGAAGGGATTGATCAAATTTTTGATGCGATTATTGAACGAATTCCATTTCCACAGGGCAATCCGAATGCCTCACTTAAAGCCTTGATTTTCGATTCAAAGTATGACGTGTATAAAGGGGTCGTCACCTACCTTCGGGTGATGGATGGAAAAGTAAGAAAGGGTGATTCAATCAAACTCATACAAACCGACCATGTGTATGAAGTGCTTGAACTTGGGGTGTTCACGCCTCATGAAAAAGCGGTAGAGGAGCTCGGAGTGGGCGAGGTAGGTTATTTAGCAGCCAATATCAAAGAAGTCTCTCATGTGCGGGTAGGAGATACGGTGACGAGGGTCGATCACCCCGCTCAGGAACCGCTTCCAGGGTACGAACCTGTCAAACCAATGGTGTTTTGTGGGCTTTATCCAGTGAATGCAAAAGATTACACGGCATTGAGAGATGCTTTGGGGAAACTCAAATTAAACGATGCCTCATTTGTGTACGAAGCAGAAAACTCAGCCTCTTTAGGTTTTGGTTTTCGGGCAGGATTTCTAGGGCTTCTCCATATGGATGTGATTCGAGAGCGCCTCGAACGCGAATTTGATTTGGATTTGTTGGTGACAGCGCCCAACGTTGCTTATCGTGTGGTTCAAACCGATGGCACGGTTTTGATGCTGGACAACCCGACGAAGTTACCTCCCGCCAATCACATTGCTTCCTTTGAAGAACCCTATATCGAAGCTCATGTTCTTATCCCTGCCCAATCCTTAGGCGCGATTATGAAGTTATGCCAAGATCGTCGCGGAATTTATCTGAGCACCGAATACTTAGATCCGACTCGTGTCATATTGGTCTATCACATCCCCTTTGCGGAGATTGTTCTCGATTTTTATGACAAGATCAAATCGATCACGAGCGGCTATGGATCACTCAACTATGAATTCATCGGATTCCAGAGTTCGGACTTGGTTAAAATGGACACTTTAATCAATGGGAATCCCGTGGATGCTCTTTCGCTCATTACCGTTCGGGAAAAGGCTTATCATCGGGGGCGCGGTCTCGTTGAAAAGCTGAAAGAAGTGATTCCCAGGCAGCTCTTCGAAGTGGTAATTCAAGCGGCGATTGGTTCAAAGATTATTGCCAGGGATTCGCTTCGACCACTCGGGAAAAATGTAACGGCCAAGTGTTATGGCGGCGATATTACGCGAAAACGAAAACTTTGGGAAAAACAAAAAAAAGGGAAGAAACGAATGAAACGCATTGGGAAAATAGACCTTCCTCAGGAAGCATTCATGTCGATTCTTGAAGTGGAATAATGGAACTTTGGATGATTGGATCTTTAGTGCTGCTCGCCGTTTGGATTTTATTTCGTGAGCGAGTTTATTCCGAATGGCGCGCTTTTCGTTCGAATTGGAAAGCGTGGCTTAAGCGAATGTGGAAAGAATGGGGTGAACCTCTCCTCATTGCTACTGTAATCGCTATTTTTATTCGTACTTTTTTAGTTGGGCCTTATAAAATTCCGACGGGGTCAATGCGAACAACCCTCCTTGAAGGGGATCGGATCTTTGTGGACAAGATCACGTACCGATTTCGAGCGCCTGAGCGGGGTGAGATTATTGTTTTTAAGTACCCTTTGGATAAGAAAAAGGACTTTGTCAAGCGTCTGATTGGATTTGCGGGAGAAGAGGTCGAAATCCGAGACGGTTCTATTTATATCAATGGCAAGCGCCTTGAAAAGCCTGCTCAAATTACGAGCCATTATTACTACAATCGAAGTGATTGGTCTTACGGAAGGGAAGGACAGAAGTTTATTGTGCCGTCAGGTTATTATTTCGTTTTGGGAGATAACAGTGCTCAATCAAGCGATAGCCGAAATTGGGGTTTTGTGTCGAAGTCTTACTTGGTAGGTAAGGCTTTTTTAATTTGGTGGCCACTCGATCGGTTTGGTTTTGTGAATTAAAACTTGCTTGGGGCTCAACTTTTTAAAATTCTTGCCGTTTCTATATACGCATATCGAGGTGATACGGCAAGATGGTACAAGGTGAGTTATTTCGAGAAGAAAGTTCTTCCTCCGGTTATGGTTCCTCAGACCTCCTTCGGAAAAAATCGTTCATTTCACGTTATCAATTCGTCCTGACCCTTGATAAATTCCTGATTGTTTTGATTGGAGTGACGGTTGTCTTTGTGTTGACTTATTCATTTGGTGTTGAGCATGGTAAACGAATGATGGAGAAACAATTCCAAAAGACAATTCCGATCGAAACGGCGTCTGTGTTAACGACAATTATCCCCACGGGAAAGCCTTCCGCTGTCGAGCCTCAAGGGCAAGAAATTCTCTTGCTTGCAGGTGAACAACAGGCTCATTCTGAATCTTCTCGTCAAGAAGAAAGCGGCACAGGACTTAAAGAAATGAAAACTGAGCCGATCCGGAAGAAAGAAAGCGATGATCTGCCATTTACGGTTGGAACCCCTCAAGCGAAATTAATGATCGCAAAAGGGAAACTTTATACGGTGCAGCTCGTCACCTATAATAATAAACAACTAGCGCAACGGGAGATCGAGCGTTTGAAATCGAAGGGGTTTGAGGGATTTGTGATTCCAAGCGGTTCTTATTTTCAGGTATGTGTTAATTATTTTGAAAGTCGTACCAAAGCACGAGATTTCCTTAATGGGTTTTCTGATTCTGGCCGCTGTCCAGACGCTTACATTCGCCCGGTTGTTCGGTAAAAGCTCACCTTTTCAATCCTAAAATTTTCCCTATTTTTTCTAGAAAATCGTCGTTCTTTGCAGTATAATACATCGCTTTTTGAAAGGAAGACTAATGACGCAACATTCAAGTTTGAAAACCGATTCAGTTGGCGCAAGACACCGTAATGTCCTCAAGCGACACGAACGTATTCGGCAGCTTCAAGAGTCTGAAACCTTTGGTGAGCGTACTTCCGCCTTCTACTTACCAAAACTTAAGTTGATCAAGTTAAAAATAAAGAAGGAAAAGGGAGCAAAGGAAGTAGAGGGTCAGGCGGAGGGGCAAACAGCTCCTAGCGGTACTGCTCCACAAGCTCCCGCACAACCAGCAGCGCAGAAACCAGTAGCACAGAAGCCGGCGGCCGAAAAGCAAAAAGGTAAAGAGAAAACCTAAATTTTGACCATGTTTACCATCCGGAAATGCCACCCGAACGATCAGATGCAAATCAAAAACTTGATCGTTCGGATTATGGGTGATGAGTTTCCAAAGGAAAAGCACTCTTACCCAACAGAAGATTTGGATGACATCGCTTCTGCTTACGGCAATTCTGGAGAAGCATTTTTTGTGGCAGTTGATGGCGAACAAGTGGTTGGAACGATTGGAGTAAAGCGAGAAGATCGACGGGCGGCACTTCTCAGAAGGTTTTTTGTGGACTGCCCTTATCGACGGCAGAAAATCGGAACGGAACTGGTGGAGCGGGCAATCGCATTTTGTCGTGAATCTGGTTATGAGGAAATTATTTTCAAAACGACTTCAACGATGAAAAATGCCATCGCCTTATGTGAAAAACAAGGGTTTTCGCCCAAAACAAAGCTTGATCTTGGCGATGTTCAACTTGTGAAATTTGCTTTATTTTTTAAACCTAATGCAGTTACTGCAGGGCATTAGTTTTTTCTTCCTACTTGTTCACAGGAGAATGAATTCCAGCGGGTCGAGGTGAGCGCAGGTGAAACTTTTTTCTAAAAAAGCGAATAACGAAATGCCACGCATCTTAAATGAAGAAGAAATTCAGAAGAAGCTCTACGGGCGTTATCATAAAGGAACTGGTACTCAAAAAGCGGAAGGTCCACGAGTCAACGTTAATACCCAGCAACTTGTGATTAAAACAAGTTCCCAATCAGTTCCTGTCTCAACCCGACTTAAAGTTTGGGTGATACGTATCACTTCTCAAATGGGCTTGTTATTAAAGAAGTTCCCATGGAAGCTTTTCTCTGTGGTTACAGTACTCTTGGTTCTGGCGATTCTTGGATTTCAACATATTCCCAATTGGTTCTTGAAAGGAAAACCTCCTTTGGCCCAAGCGGGGCGTATGACCGGCGGGAAGATTTCGGTAGAGCCAATTCAAAGTCGAAAAGCATCTGAAACCATTGATTCAAGTTCCGTCACTTTGACGAAACCGGAAGCGGAAACGAGAGAAACGACCACTTCGAAGAAGCGGTATTTTGCTGTTCAAATATGTACTTATCAGCGTGAGCAAGATGCAAGGCAATTGACCGGTCGATTACACAGTATGAATTTCCCTGCATTTTATTCAAAATCATCTTCGTCGCGAGGCTTATCACATTATGTTGTTTTTTTGAGCAAAGAAGAATCTTATGCGCAAGCAAATTCAAAGCTTGCGCAATTTCGCAGAACGAGTGAGTTTCGGAAATTTTCAGATGCATTTATCCGGTCTCTCTAAAGCAAAGGCAAGCGCATGAGTTGGGCAGGACTAGATCAACGCGCGTTTCCTCGAATCCAAGCCCGATGTGACATCGATATCCATTCTTTTGGCGGACCGATCAAAGCTCAAACTCAGAATGTGGGGATCGGCGGAGTGTGCGTTATTTTGAACCGTGAGCTAGAGAAATTGTCACAAGTCGGTCTTAAGCTTGCGCTTGAGGGAAGTAGTTCTCCCATCGAATGCACGGGACGCATTGTTTGGATGGTCAAGAGCAAAGAGCCCGCTTCGGGCAAAACCTTCTTTGATACTGGAATTGAATTTGTTAATTTAAATCCTCAAGATCAGGAATGCCTCTCCACTTACATTAAAAACCGTAGATAGTTTTTCCGAATGCCAAGCGATTCTTCCTTTGATATTGTTTCTGAAGTTAATCTCCAAGAGGTGGACAACGCCATCAATCAGGCGACCAAGGAGATCAAAACTCGTTTTGATTTCAAGGGAAGTAAAAGTGAAATCAAATTTAATCGGGACGAGAAAAAAATCGAGTTGATTGCTGACGATGATATGAAACTGAAAAATCTAACTACGATTTTGATGGACAAATTTGCGAAGCGGGGCGTTCCGATAAAAGCGGTGAAGTACAGCGAGCCTGAAAAGGCATTTGATGGAATGATTCGTCAAAAAGGCGAGATCATCCAAGGTATCCCGCAGGAAAAAGCCAAGGATATCGTGAAGCGGATTAAGGATTTGAAACTGAAAGTCCAGGCGGCCATCCAAGGGGAACAAATCCGAGTTTCTGGAAAGAGCAAAGATGATCTCCAGATCGTAATCCAGCATCTTCGCAATTCAAACTTAGATATTCCACTTCAATTTACGAATTACCGTTAAGAAAATGTCGTTCCCAGACTCGTTTGGAAAACGATTCCAGAATTTAGGAGATTTGGTAAAACTTTCCAACTTAATCTTTTCTATTTTTTTTGACCTCCCTCCCTTGTATTTCGACAATAATGTGTTATACTTCCTTTAGCGATAAAAAAAGTACCCTTAACCTGTTTAGAGACAAGTATTTAGACGAGTAAGCCAGTTTCATTGACAGTCAGACCCGTGGTGATACAAACGTCTTTGGATGTAACCCAATGCGTCGCAGACAAACTCAAAAAGAGCGATATCAACAAAAGGGATAAGACCATCTCTGGCTCAGTTTTCTCGAGTTCAATCAGAGGGAGGTAGGCAGTGAAAGAGCGTAGGAAATTTAAGCGTTTTGATGCCTTTATGAACGTTCAGTACCGCTCACAGGACGGAGGGGGCAATGAGGGCATAGGTTTAAGTAAGGACCTTTCCCGGGAGGGAATCAAGGTGAGTACTGATCGTGTGCTTTCACAAGGCTCATTGGTGGATCTTGAAATTCAGTTGCCCGATGAAACGCGCCCCGTTCGAACCACGGGCAAGATCATGTGGTCCAAGACAGGCGGCGGTGGTGAAGAAGCAGGATACGAGTCAGGTGTATGTTTTCTCTTGATCGATCCGGTGGATAAATTTCGAATCCTAGATTACGCCTATAATTATTGGCTCGAAACCAAGGTGAACGATTTTTCCGATCCCGAAGAGCTTTCCGAACTCAATTAAACCACCCTCATCGAAAGCGTGTAGTCGTATTCCTTTCTTGCAGACATTTAAAAAGTGCTCACAATTTTTTCTTAAAAAACCTCGACGTTTGGCCGATTCCTTGTAACACAAACCATGGCCCAATTCTATCTCTTGGCGATCGATCAAGGAACAACAGGAAGCCGGGCGATTCTTTACGACAAGCTCGGAAGACCAAAGGCTTCTGCCTACCAAGAATTCAAACAGTACTATCCCCGACCAGGCTGGGTGGAGCATGACGCCGTTGAAATCCTAGCTTCTGTTCGAGCGGTTATCCGCAAGGCAATCCAACACGCAAACATTAACAGCAAGCAAATCGCTTCCATTGGAATCACCAACCAGCGCGAAACTGTCGTCTTATGGGATCGACGATCAGGTACTCCGCTTTCCAAAGCGATTGTTTGGCAAGACCGTAGAACCGCTTCGATTTGCGAGCGGCTCAAAAAACGAAAGTTAGAAAGTTTTGTCCAGAAAAAGACAGGGCTTTTATTAGATCCTTATTTCTCGGGGACAAAATTAAGTTGGCTTTTCGCTCATCATCCTCGTTTCAAGCAGTGTGCAGTGAAGGGGGAGGTTTGTTTTGGAACGATTGATAGCTGGCTTCTTTTTCATTTGAGCGGCAAACGAAGTCACAGCACGGATTTTACCAATGCTTCTCGGACACTTCTCTTTGATATCGGAAAGAAAAAATGGGATCACGATTTGCTGCGCATTTTTCACGTTCCGCAATCGGTGCTTCCGGAAGCCAGACCGTCCAATAGCATATTTGGGGAGGTTCATGATTTTTCTCCACTTAAAGAAGGCACTCCAATTCGCGCGCTGATTGGAGATCAACAATCGGCTTTGTATGGTCAGGGCTGTTACGCAGCAGGAGATAGTAAAAACACTTATGGGACAGGATGTTTTTTGCTCCTAAACTTAGGTGCTCGTCTTGCGTATTCGCGGGCGGGTTTATTAACCACCCTCGCTTGTGACGCAAAAGGGAATCCCACTTACGCCTTGGAAGGTTCGATTTTTATTGCCGGCGCAGCCATCCAGTGGCTTCGGGATGGACTTAAAATCATTCAGAAAGCCAGTGAAACCGAAAGGATTGCCAAACGTGCACCGGACACTGGCGATTTGATCGTGATTCCAGCGTTTACGGGTTTGGGTGCGCCCTATTGGCGCTCAGATGTTCGAGGGGCAATTTTTGGAATTACGCGAGGAACGACACGCGAAATGTTAGTGAAGGCAACGTTAGAATCGATCGCAGTTCAAGTAAAAGAAGATTTTGATTTAATGAAAGAAGAAAGCGGTGTGAAGTCCAGAATCCTTCGTGTTGACGGTGGAGCAAGTCAAAACAATTATCTCATGCAATTCCAAGCCGATGTACTTGGCCTTCCGGTTTGGCGGGCCAATTTGAGCGAATCAACCGCCTGGGGCGCAGCTAAGCTTGCAGGTCTTTCCTCTGGTTTTTGGTCCGATCCGCACCAGCTGGACGAAACACTCCGTTACAAGCGTTTTCTCCCTAAAATGACCCAAACTGATCGCAAATTACTGCTCTGCCGTTGGCGGGATACCATTAGGCACCTAATCGCCTAGTTGTTTGGATTTCTTCCTCTCTTTATAAATTGCCGTAACTGGCCGATACTTTAAGCAACGAATGAAAGCAAATGACGCCCTTCAATTTTTTTCAATTTTTTAAGAAGTCAGACCCAAAGACAAAAATTCCAGTTCATGAGATCCCTCTTTTCTCTTCCCTCGGACCTGCCGAGCTTAATCTGATTGAAAACAAGATTCGGAGGGTTGAATACAAAAAGGGGGACATCATTTACCGGATTGGAGAAAAAGCAGAAGCGTTCTACATGATTTTGTTGGGAAGATTTCGCGTGATGGGGTCAAGAGGTGAAACATTCACCATCCTTTCCCAAGGCGATTATTTTGGGGAAAGCTCTATTTTGCTGGGCCGCCCTCATAGCGCAACTGTTGAAGCAAAAAGCGACGGCCTCGTTCTCCGAATTGATAAAAAGGATTTTCAAGAGCTCTTAAGTGAAATTCCTTCCCTCTCGCTTCATTTAAGCAGGACGTTGGGACATCGTTTGACTGCTGGCGCAAGTCGAGCTGAGGTTACGAAGATGCGGGTCGTTGCCATTTGTGATTATGAAGTTAACTTCGAAAAAAGTCTTTTTGCACGAAATCTAGCTGCCTGGCTGGCGACGAAAGCTAAAAAGAAGACGATTCTTTTGGGTCTAGAAGCGAAAGATCAAAATCGATTTAGCGACCGTACCAAGGACAAGCTTCCATTAGTCGAGTTTCACACACGAACCCATGACGAAATTGGAAAACTGATTCAAGAAGAGAAGGGTAACTTTCAGTTCTTGCGCGTCGGAAGCGGCGGGGAAAGTGGGGCGGGAGAGACGGCCTTGGCTTCGCTCCTCGGATTTTTGATCGACCGATATGATTTTGTTTTATTTGATTTACCGGCGCAACTGAGCGATATCGGTGTTAAGGCGCTCCAACACTCAGACCAGATTTATTTCTTGGTAGGGGATCGTAATCAAACCGCCTCCAAAGTTTCTGCGTTTCTAAAAGAGTTTAAAACCTCTTTTGGTTTTACTTCTGATGAGATTCGCTTCCTGTGTTGCGAAGAGCAGAATTCTGTGAAAATGTCAGGATCATCAGCACTTTCGATGCAAGATTCCTCAATCACTCCAGTATTCAGCATCCTGCCTTACGATTCTGCTGCCTATTCAACTTCTGCGGCGGATCTTCCTCCTTTCGTTTTACAAAATCCAGACAATGCTTATTCGAAGGCAATTCGTTTTATTGGCCGGGAATTGACCGGTAAAGCGGTTGGGCTTGCGTTGGGAAGTGGTGCAGCTTATGGTTTTGCGCATATTGGAGTGCTTCGGGTTTTGGAACGAGAACAAATCCCAATCGACATGATTGCGGGGTCTTCAATCGGCGCTTTGATCGGCGGGATGTGGGGAAGCGGTTTGAGCGCCGATGAACTTGAAAAAATCGCATTAGGCTTGGATCGGAAAACCACGTTTTTCAAAATCATTGGTTTTCGAGATGTTTCGCTGCCTCATCAAGGCTTTTTCAAAGGGCATCAAGTCAGTCGGTTTTTGCGTGGGTATTTGGGCCGTAAAACTTTCCGAGAGCTAAATCTTCCCGTGAAAATAGTGACCACCAATCTTTTTACAGGAGAAGAAATGATTTTTGATGGGGGGGACTTAGTGGAGGCGATTCGGGCGAGCATTTCGATTCCCGGGATTTTCCATCCTCTTAAGTGGCAGGATCAGTACTTGATTGATGGAGGGGTTGTAGATCCTTTGCCCGTTAAGGTATTGAGTCGCTATGGAATTAAGAAAATTATTGCAGTAAATGTTTTGTCGACCTCTGAGGATCATACGCAACGGTATGAATTTTACGAAGCTAAAAAAAAGCAGCTTGAGGATATGATCAGGAAAAAAGATTTTTTGAGTCGCATGTTGTTTCAAATGAAGCTCAGGATTCAAAAACGTTTCCGTGCTAATGTATTTAACGTTTTAATGAACACGATACAGTTTTTAGAGTATGGAATCGCGGAGTCGAGCGCCGGAGGAGCAGATATTGTGATTCACCCCGTCTTGCATGACTCTCATTGGGCAGAATTTTACTCCGGGGCTAAGTTTATTAAGGCGGGTGAAGAGAAAACACGTGAGCAGTTGGCCGAGATTAAGAAGCTCGTAGAGGAAACTTAGGAATTTCCCGCCGAAGATTCGTTTGACACCCACTTAACGCTTGTGTTAAACTCATTAAGCTTTTGCTAGGAAACAACTTAGGATGATTTTTGTGTCAACAAAAAGATGCCTTTTTTTAGAGCTGTTCTTCATTTCTTTAGTTGCCTTCACTTGTATGGGGGCTTGGTGGGATTCTGGTAAGCAGAAAGAGACTCCAACACAGGTTAAGCCAAACCCAGTTTTAAGTGAGAGTGAAAAGGAAGAAAAGGGGAAAGGACAAGGACAGGCATCACGAGTGACTTCATCGAGTCCCGAGGAGCAACGTAAAGAAGCCGAGAAAATTCGCTCAGAGCTCAAACAAATCATTCGTCGGACCAACCGCCTTCATGGTCGAGTAAAAGAAAATCGAGTGGAAATTCAGCAGATTCTGGAACGGGCGAAGATTCACGAACGGATTTTGCGTTCCATTTCAATCCCTCAACCCATTCGGGCAACCCAACAGATTAACGCTGATGAGATTGTTCGCCGCGAGAAATTGAGATTAATTGCGCAGCAAGCGCGTGATACGCAAGATCAGTTGCGCGCAATCCAAAAAGCAAAAACAACCCAGTCAGTGCAAAAAGTTGTCTCCACCCTTAGAACCTCGTAACCCTTCCGTGAATGAGAGGAATTTAGTCGATTTATTTTTAAAGCAGGCAGAAAAATTCGGGGAGAGGACTGTGCTCCGTGCGAAGAAAGACGGACATTTCCGCGATATAAGTTGGAAAGAATTCAGAGTCCGAGTTTCACAAATTGCCCTCGCGTTGAGTGATTTGAAAATCCAAAAGGGCGATCGAATCGCGCTTCTTTCTGAAAATCGTCCTGAGTGGGCTTATGTTGACTTGGCCATTTTGGCTGCCGGAGCTGTTACCGTTCCGGTTTATCCCACCGCTTCTTTGAATGATGTCCAGCATGTTCTCAACCATTGTGAAGCTAAGATTCTTTTTGTCTCTAGCCAAGAACA
>JACOVU010000010.1 GCA_016177155.1 Candidatus Omnitrophota bacterium
ACCACAACCAGTACCAGGTACGGTTGCGAAAAAGGGGACAGACTATAGTCTGTCCCCTTTTTCTGCGGCACGTAACGTACCTGGTACTGGTAGATTGCGCGCCACCACAGATTTTTCTGTGATCCGCGATTTGGATGCTGTCAATATCTGCGTCCCAACTCCACTTCGGAAATCCAAAGATCCTGATATTTCTTATATTGTTTCTGCCGCACAAGAGATTGCCAAATATCTACACGAAGGGATGCTCGTTATTTTGGAGAGCACGACTTATCCGGGCACAACAGAGGAAGTCATTCTGCCCATGCTTGAAGAAAAGGGTCTTAAGGTGGGGAAAGACTTTTTCCTCGCTTTTTCTCCGGAACGGGTTGATCCGGGTAATCCTACTTACAACACGCACAATATTCCAAAAGTGGTCGGAGGCGTAACGCCCAAATGTTCGGAGCTTGCCGCAAGTTTTTATCAGCTTGCGATCGAAAAAGTTCATACCGTTTCATCTCCCAGGGCTGCTGAAATGGTGAAGCTGCTTGAAAACACATTTCGAAGTGTCAATATCGGCCTTGTCAACGAAATTTGTCAGATGAGCGAAAAACTAGGCGTGAATGTATGGGAAGTGATTGATGCCGCCGCGACGAAACCTTTCGGATTTATGCCATTTTATCCAGGTCCGGGCTTAGGCGGTCACTGCATTCCGATTGACCCTCATTACCTTGCTTGGAAAGCAAGAATCCATGGATTTGAGCCACGCTTTATTGATTTGGCGGGCGAAATTAACCGCTCGATGCCTGAGTTTGTGGTGCGGAAAGCACAAAGTATTTTGAATGAACGCGGACGCGCGGTGAAGGGAGCTCAGATTTTGGTTTTGGGCATTGCCTACAAAAAAAATGTTTCAGATTACCGCGAATCGCCCGCACTTGAAATCATCGAACTGCTTGAAAAGTTAGGAGCTCAGGTCAGTTACTGCGATCCTTTTGTTCCGGAACTTCTGCTTCATAACCACACGCTTAAGTCTGTTTCTCTAAAAGGGGCGAGTGCTGACCTTGTGATTCTCGCGACCGATCATGATCAGTTTGATCGAAAATCGCTTTTAAGCCAATTCTCTCTCATTTTAGACACCCGCAATGCTTTTCGGGGGATCGCGAGCGAGAAAGTCGTGAGGATTTAGGGGGTGCAATGACACATGCCACTTCCTGTTATTCACTCGTTTGCGGGTTACGCCGTCCACAAAGTTTCAAAAAAGTCTAATTCCAAATGGCAGTGGGTTCGACTCTCAGTCTTTGCGCTCGTCGCCAATTTAGCGGATTTTGACTTTCTTCCCGGCCTCATCCAACATCAAGCGCTTCTGTACCATCGGGGAATCTCTCATAGCCTTGGCGCAGCACTTCTTTGCGGCTTCGCGGTCGCGTTTTTAGCGATTACGTTCATGCGGACCTCCTTTGTAAGGAATTTTATCTGGGGATCAGCTGCTTATTTTTCTCATGTCGTTTTGGATTTCTTTTGCGGCCCTCAAGCGCCCATCCCCTTATTTTGGCCTTTTACCTCAGCCAGATTTTCTTCGCCCTTTTCCGTGTTCGTTACAAGCAGCCAATCCCTTGAGAAGGTCACGAGTTTAAAGGAATTTATTTATTGGTTCATGAGCCCGCGCACGATGCACGTCCTTTATTTTGAGATGGCAATTGTGTTCTCGATTTTGACGCTTGAGCTTCTCCTCGTGGAATCAAGGAAGCGTCGGGCCAGGGTGGGAACAGCCGCTTTAATCCGATTCGTCCAAGCCGTCATTTTCTTTTCAGGGTTTGTGCTGACATGAAGCCATTCGCCTTCCTCGAGACTCAAGAACGCAGATTCGTCTACGCCCTGATTGCGATGGTCGTTGTCTTACTTGTGGGCCATGTGCTTGCGGTCCTGCTCGCGAAATATAGCTGGCAGCTTGAGCGCGCATTTGATTTGGATCGGGAAGGGAATGTTCCCACTTGGTTCTCATCTTTTTTGTGGATTCTTGTATCAATCAATGCGTACCGATGTGGCCAGAAGTCACCCGTGAATCGCGAGCGCGGCTTTTGGTTTGTCGTAGCGTTTGTGTTTATTCTTTTTTCTGTGGATGAGGTGGCCTCTTTTCATGAGAACTTGTCCATGATGATACGGAATCGCCTTCTTAAAGGTTTCTTCAAAGGAAAGTTTTTGGGCCCAGCACTTTGGCCTGTTTTTTTTGGCCCGTTCGTCGCTGTATTAGTAACCTGGCTTGTGATAGAGCTTAGAAGCTCTTTAAGAAATGCGCGTATGGCGACTCGATATTTCTTAATCGGACTTGGCCTTTTTCTTTTTGGTGGTGTGGTGATTGAGTTGATCTCAAACCTTACGATTAATTCGCCAGGCCTTCAGCATGGCCCTCTTTATCAACTGGAAGTGATGGTCGAAGAAGGTTCTGAAATGATGGGAGCAATCATAATCCTGATCGGGCTTTTTTCCTTTGAAAGAAATCTTACGCATGAAGCTGATCAAAAGTTAGCAGGAATGAATGTTAGTGCAAGCGATAATGTTTTGAATAGAAGGAGATAGTTATGGATTTAATTGTTAATTTTACGCCGACAGGAATGATTCCGACGAAAGAAATGACGCCGCACGTTCCGATTACGGTGAATGAAATCGTGGAGGATGTTCATCGTGCCGTAGAACTTGGAATTACGATGGTTCATCTTCACGCGCGTGACGAGGTCACCGGAATACCGACCTATAAAGCTGAGCTTTTCGGCCGGATCATTTCAGGCGTCCGGTCATTTTCTAGAGATTTAATCATTTGTGTTTCTTTAAG
>JACOVU010000104.1 GCA_016177155.1 Candidatus Omnitrophota bacterium
ATCTTGAAAATGGGGACAGATTATAATCTGTCCCCATTTTCTGCGGCAACATTTGGAACACTACCCGCAATGACAACGTTAGGTCAGTTTTAAACGGCCTATTTCGAACCGGTTTTGTTCTCTCTCATTTCGGAAGAACCAAATGACTTTGGCTTCGGTCCGATCTTGGTCTGCGTCATGAACGGCAGGAGTAAGATGGAGTGTTTTGCCGATTTGGGGTTCAAAATGGAGCATGTTCCACGCGATACGTCCCTCGATGGTATAACCACCTCCATAAAGAGAGCCTTTCGCTAGCACTTGTTCTCCTTGAGCGGGATCTCTACCTCCTTGAAACCAGGACCAGGTTTTGATTTCATCTGAGTTTAAGGTGGGGCGAAAACCGATCTGATAATCACTCGGTTTGTACCAGTAAAGCCCATCTCCCTGGGGGTCAATAAAAAGCTCAAGGAGATCATCCTGCCAAATCTGATCTTTTGAGCGAACCAAAATTGAGGAATCGTCCTCCACTTTTGCGGCAAAATAGAGAAATTGTTCATCCCAAGCAAACTGAATCGTTCCTCGCAAGTCATGGTCATTTGCAATTTCACCGTTTTCGATCGAAGTTTGGTCCAACGTGATGGTGGGAATATTTTGAGGCCAATCGCTTAAGTTGGTATCGATTGAGATCGGACCTGCTGTTTGAGGAATCGTAATTTCAGGCGGATTTTTCCACCTAAGAGGAATCGTTCCCTCACGAAACCCTGCTTTTTTAAGTCCTGCTTGAACAATGGCAGATCGACTCATGACGTTCCAAATCAACCCGCTTCTAAAATTTTCGATCATAAGAATCATCGGTCCTTGATTAATGGCAAAAGCTTTATTGGAGTACCAGTTGCGATCTAGGTTGAAAGCGTCTGAGAAGCTGTAGCGACCCCATAACTTATTGCCATGGGTTTCCTTTAGGTGTTCCGCGCACGCCAAAGATTCTTTGGGCGTAAAGGGTATTGAAGAAATGCAAGCGGTAGGCGCTATTGTGCCGTCGTGGTCGGCCCATCCTGGAGGTGCTCCATAGGCTCGATATTCAGAAGGTCCTTCAGCCGCACTGAGACCCCAAGAGTTTGGTCCATACGACTTGTAATTCTGGCTTTGATCGATTGCAAATTGACGATGGGCCAGCGTCACTTGTTTTGAATTTTCAAAATAGTCTGCAAAGCCATCGTTTCTGTTACGAAAGTCGATCCAGATATGTGGATATTGATGGGTGAAAAGAGGAGCGCATTCAATGGCCCGATAAGGCCCATAACTTCCGACACGTTTTTGAATCGCATGCCAGGATTCGGATGAGATGGGATGAGTGGGAGAACCGAGGGCGAGAAGGTAAATGAGAATTCCCTCGCTATAGGTGGACCAGCGTGTTTTCAAAAACCCACCCCTTGGTCTCCAAGCGAGTGCAAATGTCTTACCTTCGTTTAGCATCCACGGCCATTCGGTGCGATTAAAGATTTCCTCCGCCATTGATGTGATTTCGGGATCATTAAAATATTCTTTTGCAAAGAGAACGCCTGCTAACGCAAGAGCGGTATCGACCGGTGAGACCTCGGTATCGGGAACAGGCGTTCCCGAATCAAGTTTCAAAAAATGATAGAAAAATCCGTGTTCTTGAGGTACTTGGTCGCGTAGAAATCTAAGGGTGTTTTTTGTCATTTCAAGCGCTTCGCCTCGGTCTAACCATCCACGTTCTACACCGATCCCGTAGGCGGTGAGCGCAAAACCAATACCTGTAATCGTTCCTAACGAGTTGGACGCTACGGGTTTATTCCAGGCCCAATCACGAATGAGTCCTGTTTCTGGGTTACGTTCTTGAATAAAATAATTGAGCACTTTTTTTTGGATTTCGTCGAGCAGTTTTTCCTGCGAAGCGGTCAGTGTGATTTGCGGTTCATCCGCGAAGAGAGGGATAGTAGAAAATTGAATGATGCTTAAAATGCCTATGAATAAGATCGTTTTTAGTGAGATATGAGCCATAGGACAATAAATATGTTTCAAGTATACCAGGTATCGGCCAAAAACCCAAAAAAACCTAAAAGGGGACAGGTCTCAAATTTTGTTTATGACCTGTCCCCTTTTCGTCTTTTCGTATACAATATCACCTTTTAAAGGTTGCTATGATCAAACTTTCGGGTAAAACGATAAATCTCATTCGTGAGGCACTCAGGGAAGACCTCGGCAGAGGCGATGTCACGACCAAAACTCTCATTCCCCAGGGTCTCCACGGGGAAGCCCAGATTACCGCAAAAAGCAACGGCATTGTGTGTGGCAGTGCAATCGTTAAGGAAGTCTTTCGTTTGGTAGATTCTGCTTTGAAAGTTGAAGGTAAGGTTCAGGATGGTTCTCGAATTTCCAAAGGCAGGAGAGTCATCAGCATTTGTGGTCCGGTTGCTTCCATTCTTCAGGGCGAGCGGCTTGCGCTTAATTTTCTAGGCTATCTCTCAGGCATTTCCACTTTGACCGCTGAGTTCGTTCATCAGATTCAGGGAACGCGCGCTAAAATTTACGACACTCGAAAAACAACCCCTTTATGGCGGGAACTTGAGAAATACGCGGTGAAAGTAGGCGGGGGAGAGAATCACCGGTTTGGATTGTGGGATGAAATGATGGTGAAAGATAACCATTGGACTGCGTTATCGTCATTGTCCGCCAAAAATCGGACGGATCCCTGCCTCGCCGGCAGGCAGGCGTCCTCTGGCGGACGAAGCAATCTACGAACCCAGAAATTGCTTCGGGTGCTTCGTACCCTCACAATGACGGCGAAGCGCAGAAAAATACCCGTTGAGATAGAAGTTGACACTTTGAAACAGCTCAGACATTTGTTGGATGGTAATTTTCGTCCCAATCGAGTTTTGCTTGATAATTTTTCAGTTCGCGAATTGAGACGTGCCGTCGCATTTGTAAAACAAGTGAGTCCTAAAATTCAGCTTGAAGCTTCAGGTGGTGTCACGCTTAACAATGTCCGCAAGATAGCGAAGACGGGGGTTGACCGAGTCTCGATCGGTGCGCTGACCCACTCCGCCTCGGCGCTTGATTTTTCGCTCAAAATTGTAAAGGTCAGGAACGATTCTTAAGTAAGTTCTTCATTGGTAAATACTGATCAAGAACCGTCCCTAAATCTATGTTCAAATTAATTACCAAAATGAAACCCAAGGGCGATCAGCCCGAGGCGATCCAAAAACTTGTGGCAGGTCTTGAACGAGGTTCGAAAGAGCAAGTCCTAGTCGGCGTTACAGGTTCTGGAAAAACGTTTACGATGGCTAACGTTATTGCCCAGCAGGGGAAGCCTGCGCTTGTTATTTCCCACAATAAAACCCTTGCTGCGCAGCTTTACGGTGAGCTTAAAGAATTTTTTCCTGAAAATGCAGTTGAATATTTCGTCTCCTATTATGATTACTACCAACCCGAGGCTTACATTCCGCAGACAAACACTTATATTGAAAAAGATGCTTCGATTAACGATGATTTAGATCGGCTTCGCCTTGCTGCAACCAGCGCTATTTTGTCGAGACAAGATGTGATCGTAGTCTCAAGCGTTTCCTGTATTTATGGATTGGGTTCGCCTGAAGATTGGCAAGGAATGCTCATCCAAATTGAAGAAGGTGAGTCGATTGCACGAGACAAGTTTCTATCCGATCTGGTGGGGATTCAGTATGAACGCAGTGAGACTCAATTTAAGCGCGGGACGTTTCGGGTGCGTGGCAACACAATCGATCTTTTTCCCGCTTATTCTGATCGTCCTTGCCGAATCCAGTTTTCCGGGGATCAAATCGCTCAAATCGAGCTTTTAGACCGCGTTCAGTTCCGCACCGTTAAAAGATTTAACCGCCTCGCTATTTATCCTGCGAAACATTTTGTGACTTCCTCGGAACGGTTGAACCAAGCGATTCAAGCAATCCAGGAGGAGCTCGCTTGGCGCGTGAAAGAATTAATCGAACAGAACAAAGATCTTGAAGCCAAACGGCTTGAATCTCGAACCCGTTATGATTTGGATATGCTTCGCGAAGTGGGTTATTGTTCGGGGATTGAAAACTACTCGCGCCATCTTTCGGGCCGCGCGGCTGGGTCAAAGCCCTATACGCTCTTGGATTATTTCCCAAAAGGTTTTCTCGTTCTCATTGATGAATCTCATCAAACAATTCCGCAACTCCGGGGTATGTATCATGGCGACCTTTCCCGCAAAAAAGTTTTGGTCGAACATGGATTTCGCCTGCCTTCTGCTCTGGATAACCGTCCGCTCAATTTCGCTGAGTTTGAGCGAATGGTTCAGGAAGTGGTTTACGTTTCAGCGACGCCAGGCCCGTACGAAATGAATCGGGCCAAACAAATCGTGGAGCAAATCATTCGTCCCACAGGTTTGACGGACCCTTCCATTGAAGTGCGTTCCACGGAAGGCGAGATCGATGATTTGATTAAAGAAATTAGACTTCGCGCGAAGAAAAAAGAACGTGTGCTCGTGACTACTTTAACCAAGCGAATGGCCGAAGATCTCAGCCGTTACCTGAAGGAGGTGGGTATTCAAGTGCATTACCTCCATTCGGAGTTTGATGCTTTTGAACGGGTTGAGATTTTGCGGGATCTGAGACTTCAAAAATATGACTGCATTGTCGGGATTAATCTTTTGAGAGAAGGACTCGATCTTCCCGAAGTGTCCCTCGTCGTCATTTTAGATGCGGATAAGGAAGGTTTCCTGAGAAGTGATGTTTCGCTCATTCAGATTTCAGGCCGAGCCGCACGCCATATCAATGGGACAGTCATCATGTATGCTGATAAGATTACTGATTCGATGAGAAAAGCCATTCAGGAAACTGGGAGGCGTCGGGTGCTTCAGGAAGAGTTTAACCAGAAGAATAAAATTACGCCCGTCTCCATCCAAAAGGAGATCCGAGCAGGGATTGAACAGTGGCGGAAGGCCGAGGAGTTTACGAAGCTTGCGGTAGGGGAGAAGCCCAAGGATTTTGAGATAAAGTCTTACATTGCTTATCTATATGATCGAATGATGCGAGCGTCGAGCGCGCTTGATTTTGAGCGGGCGAAGAAAATCCGCGATCAGATCAAGCAACTCGAAGCCGAACACGGGCTTGAGGGGGAGTCCAAGCTTAAACTTTTGAGGCGGTAGGTCGAAAAACTCAAAAGGGGATTTGACATTCGATTGTATTTTATTATAATGAACGTGGAGATAGATGGACGACCCGCTCAAATTTTTTGAAGATCAAAAGATCATCGCTGTGGTTCGCGCCAACGAGCACGGCGATGCTGATGCAATCGCGAAGGCTTTAATCGACGGCGGCATCAAGATCCTCGAAATGACGCCTTCTATTCCGCAGTATACCAAACTGGTTGAATCGCTTTCCAAACAAGATCAGATTTTAGTTGGCTTTGGTTCTGCCACCGATGGCGAACAAGCCTACCGGGCCATTAACGCGGGTGCGAAGTACGTCAGCACCCATTACACGGACAAGAATATCTTCACGGTTTGCAAGAACCATAATGCAGTTGTAATTCAAGGGGCTGCTACCGTCAACGAAGCAATTGAAGCTTACAACTTAGGGGTCGATCTCATTAAAATTTATCCAGCCAATTTTTTGGGTGAAGCGCCCTATGTGAATCGTCTGCACAGATCCTTTCCGTTCCTCAAGCTTGTACCATCCGGCGGTGTGAATCTGGAAAACTTTTTGGACTATATTAAATCAGGTGCTACCGCCTGCGTGGTGGGGCGCAGCCTTTCGGATAAATCTCTCATTCGGGCTCATCAATGGTCTGAAATTACGGAACGTGCGAAGCAATTCGTTCAAAAACTTGAATCCCTCAAAGTTCCTCGCTAGTGCTTCGACGCAATTGAAATTGCTGGCTGGCAATTTCAATTTTGCTCAGCACGAGTGGTGAGCGAATCACCAAAATCAAATGAGTCGAACCACTAGTCGTCTGTTTTAACCGCTTCGTCTTTTTTTGACACTTTATTATCTTCTGTTTTTATCTGTAGCTCTTCGTCTTTCTTCAAACCCTTTATTTTTATCAGGTATTCTTTATTTAGTAGATGTCCAAAACCGAAAAGGCTGTCTGTGAAAATTATTTCATTTGATTCTGCCATCTGCCGGAACCTCGAGCAAGGGCTCCGGAGAGAATGGCTTGAAACCAATCAATTTAGCGGGTATGCCTCGTCCACTATTTTGGGCGCAAACACCCGTCGGCAGCACGGGCTTTTGGTGGCGCAATTAAAACCGCCACTTGGGCGGTATATGTTGCTCAGCAGCGTCGAAGAAATTTTGTATATCGATGATGTTGCTTACCCGCTCTCTACTCAACTTTATGGGGACTCCGTTTGTCCAGATGGATATCGCAATCTGAGCGAATTTAATCTTCTTCCTTTTCCAACTTGGGTTTATCGCGTTGAGGATATCGTTTTGACAAAAAGTATCATCTTTCTTAATGAGGAACAAACCGTAATCATTCGATATCAGTTAGTGGAGGGTGACGATACGCTCGTGCGCTTAGAAGTGAAGCCGCTTACGGCCTTCAGACATGTCCAAGACCTTACTTATCAAAACGGTCGCTTGAGTACCGAACTTGGAGTGTCATCCAACCGTGTTCGGTTTGCAGGTTTATATTTTCATCACGATGCTGCGATCCTCGATCAATCTGGATCTTGGTATTGTCGAGTCTATTATCCAGAAGAAAAATGTCAGGGGCTTGATTTTGAGGAAGATCTGTACGCCCCATTCCGTTTGGTTTACACGTTTTCGGAAGACCGTGAAGTTTTTCTTTGCACGTCGCTGGAAGATCGCGAGGTTGTTCCTTTTAGCGAGTTGGTTTTGAAGGAAGAGGAACGGAGGTATCGTTTGCTGAAGGATATCCACATCCATGATCCGCGCTTTCAAATCCTAGCCTACTCGGGGCGCACCTTTTTGGCGAGCCCTTTTAAAGCGGATTCGTCCTCTTTTCTGTTGAGCAAAGAAAATGGTTCGTCGGTCAGCGACGATGTTCTGAGGGAATTCTTAAGTGCGAATGGAACAATCCACGATCGTTTTACGATGAAAGATGAACAAGATCGTAGCAAGATCATTTTGAAAACGAGTTATCATTCTGATTTTGATCAGGCACGCGACCAACTTATTGGGCTTCATGGCTTGGCGCTTACGACAAAGCAATATCAAATTGCAAGGCACGTCTTGGCTTATTATGCCAACCGGCTCGAGCGCGGGTTGTTACCCAATCGAAGAGGCAAGGACGAAGATGATTATGGTGCAGTTGATGCACCGCTTTGGTTGATTCATTCTGCATTTGAGTATTTAACTTATAGCCAAGACCGGGAATTCGTAGAACAAAATCTTTTTCCGGCTTTAAATTCTGTGATCGAGGCTTACATCAAGGGGACTGATTTTAACATCCAAGTTAGTTCTGACGGTCTTGTAAGCGGGGGCACTTCTAAGAAGGCGCTGACTTGGATGGATGCTCAGATTGGGAATTGGGTCGTGACACCCAGGGAGGGGAAAGCAGTTGAGATTCAAGCACTTTGGTACAATGCCTTGATGGCCATGGTTCAGATGGCGGAATGGTTTGGCAAAACGACGCTGACTCACGTCTGTAAATCCCTTGCGGAGCGCGCCAAAGATTCGTTTAACCGTACTTTTTGGAATCCGAAATCAGGTTACTTATATGATTGTGTGGAGGGAAATCGTAAAGATGGCACGCTTCGCCCCAATCAGCTTTTGGCGCTTGGTTTACCATTCCCCATTTTAAACCCTAGCCCTGAAAAATGGAGATCGGTCCTCGATGTAACCCGTCAACATTTGTTGACGCCCTATGGCATGAGAACGCTAGCGCCTTACGAAGCAAACTATTCCAAAACTTGTGAGGGAGATGGATTTCGCAGAAGTCGCGCTTATCACCAAGGTACGGTCTGGACTTGGCTTTTGATTCCTTTTGTATCAGCTCTCCTTCGTACGAGCGATGATCCGAAGCGTGCGAAGGAGGAGTTTTCAACTTATATCCAACCGCTCGTGAAGCATCTTGAGGATCGAGGCCTTGGATTTATTTCCGAATTCTTCGATGGAGATCCGCCTCATGAAGCGAGAGGAGGAATCGCCCAAGTATTAGGAGGAGGGGCAGTCCTCCAACTTTATGAAATATTGAGTTGAGGCATCGGGAACACCTTATAAAAACTTCCAGATGCCTCATCCCAGCCCCGTCCGCCGAAGGACGGATTCGTCCGATGTTTGGCGAAAAGGGGCGTGGGATTACCGATTGGTAACCCTATGCCAGCTTCATGGATATTCAAATCACAAAGTTTAATGAAGCTGGCTAGGGTGAGGGGTCGAAAATTCCGACCCCTCATTGAGTTAAGGTGTTTGACAAGCCCTCTTTTTGTTGATAAAATTAACTCCTTTTTCTACCAGGACTTACGAAAAATTTAGGTTGATGAAACCCCGTCCGATAAGGCAATCATTGTATGCATAGAGATAAAGTGAAGCGTCAAGTGCGATGGCTTTTTCTTTTCGCACTTTTGTTATTCTGCATTTCTTTTAGTCAGTTGGGTGGTGCAACTTTTTTTGGGGAAGTGAAAACGGGACTCCAAAATGTTGCAAGCGACCGATACGGGTATTCTCTTTTTGTTCCTCCTGATTATACGCCGGAACGGAGCTGGCCTTTTGTGATGGCACTTCATCAGTCGGGGGCTCGTGGAGAAAATTACATTAAGGTTTGGGCCAAGGCTGCAAAAGAACAAGGAGTCATTGTATTTTGTCCGACTTATGAAGAGCCGAGGAGTGGGCTTCCCTTTGATCATGACAACCGTTTGATTCGGCTTAAGCGGGAAATTCAAAATCAGTATGAGATCGATCCCCGTCGGGTTTTGGTGGCCGGTTTTGGGAGTGGTGGTCATTATGCATTTTATTTAGGATTGCGATATCCTCAGGAGTTTACGGCGATTGCTTCGATTGGCAATGCGACCAAGGGGAGTCTGAAAAAGTTGTTTACCTTTTCTTATGCGGAGGTGAACCAACTCCCCGTTTTGATTTTGGTGGATCATGAAAGTGAAATTACGAACTCACCTGGATCGATGGAAGAACTTAAGAAGCTCGAGTCTCGCGGTTATTTAATTGAGACTGTTGAAGCGGAGTCAGCGAGTGATTTGAAAAATCCGAACACCAGTTCCTACATTTTAGAATGGTTTGAGCAAGTGAGTGGTGAACGCGAAA
>JACOVU010000118.1 GCA_016177155.1 Candidatus Omnitrophota bacterium
GCAAAGGACGATTTGATCATTGCCGATTTAAGTGGCCCGATTGCAATTGGTGGCGTGATGGGTGGCAAGGATTCCGAAGTGAATAAGCGTACGAAGAATATATTGCTCGAATCCGCTTTTTTTAGTCCTGTTTCAATCCGAAGAACTTCTCGGCGTTTAGGTCTTTCGAGTGAATCTTCTTATCGGTTTGAAAGGAGAGTTGATCCCAAAGGGGTGGACCAGGCGCGCGAACGGGCAATTCACCTCATTTTGAAATATACACACGCAAAAAGGGTCAGTTCCGTATTTCGTTCAGGCAAACTTCCCATTCGTGAGGCAAAAATTGTTTTGAATTTGGCGGACGTGAAACGAATCCTGGGCGTTCAAATTCCAGGGTCAAAAATCAAATCCTATTTAAGTCGGCTTGGCCTTCAGGTTTCAGGAAAGGGAAAAACCATTCGCGTCCAAGCACCGTCTTTTCGCGCGGATTTAACCCAACCGATCGATTTGATCGAAGAAATTGCTCGGATTTATGGGTATGAGAATATTCCAGAAACGCTTCCTTTGGTTCGCCCGATCGAACCACGCATCGATCCCATTTTGGCTTTGGAGTGTGAAGTGCGGAGTTTATGTGTTGGACTTGGATTTTCAGAAGCAATTACGTTTAGCTTGGTAGAATCAAGTTTTTATGACCGGCTCGGTCTTTTCAAAGAAAACCGCGTCAAATTAATTAACCCTAAAAATAAAGAGCTCAATCTCATGAGACCGAGCCTTCTTTCCGGCCTTGCGCAGTCGGTGAGGCGAAATCTTTTTGTCGGCCAAACTGACATTCGACTGTTTGAAATTGGGAATCGTTATCTTAAACAAACAGTACCAGGTACGGCCGTGAAAATGGGTACAGATTATAATCTGTCCCCATTTTCTGCGGCACGTAACGTACCTGGTACTGATCTGCCCAAAGAGGAGCGAATGCTTGCATTTATTCTCTCGGGCGAAGGAAGTTTGGGATGGCTGGAAAAGAAAAGGCCAATCAGTTTTTACGATCTCAAGGGGGCGGTAGAAGAAATTTTGGCTCGTTTTGGAATGAGATCAGTGGAAGCTGTTGATCAGGATACGATTTATCAAACTGGCGAAGGTGTTCAGCTTTCCGTCAAGGGGAAAGCGATTGGCTCATACGGTACACTTTCTGAACGTGTGCGGAAGTTGTTCGATCTCAGTCAACCTGTTTTTTATGCAGAGCTCAGCCTTGAGGTTTTATTGTCTTTGGCTGGAGAATCGCGTGTTGTAAAGGAAATTCCAAAGTTCCCTATTTCTCCTCGCGATTTAACACTCATTATGGATGAACGTGTAAAGGCAGAGTCTGTCGTTGGCGAGATTCGCAAAATGGCAGGGGAGCTTGTGGCTCATATCGAAGTATTCGATTATTTCAAGGGCGGCCAAATTCCAAAAGGCAAAAAAAGCCTTTCCTTTCGGATTCATTACCAAGCCAAAGACCGAACCCTTCAGAACGAAGAGGTGAACAAACTTCATTTTTCAGTTATTGACGAGCTGAATCGTTCCTTTGGAGCTGAACTTCCAAAAGGAAAAGTTCGAAGATAGAACCCCTCCTGGGAGGATAGAAGTTAAGTAGAGTTTGAGGTACAATATCTTCATGGATTTATTTGGTCAAGCCTCGCAAAAAAAGATTGATAGAGTTCAAAAGAAACCATTCAGTTCTGAAGCGCCTTCCATCGATTTACAAGCCCCCCTCGCGAGTCGGGTACGTCCTCGCACTCTTGGCGAATTTATTGGGCAGCAGCACCTTTTGGGTGAAGGGAAATTGCTTCGCCGAACGATTTTAGCTGATCGGATTTCAAGTCTCATTCTTTACGGTCCGCCGGGAAGCGGGAAGACTACTTTGGCTTACGTTATTTCTCAAATGACCGGGGCTCGGTTCAAAAGTCTCAATGCCGTTAGTGCGAATGTTCAGGATCTTCGTACCATCATTGAGGAAGCTCAATATTTCAAGAGCCAAAAGGGCATGCGTACCATTCTTTTTATTGATGAGATTCACCGGTTTAACAAAGCCCAGCAAGACGTTCTTATGCCCGATGTGGAAAACGGCACGCTGATTTTAGTTGGTTCTACGACTCACAATCCTTCTTTTTCGATTAATGGACCTTTGCTTTCGCGTTCAACGATTTTTGAATTAAGACCGCTTACGGAAAAAGAGCTCATTCAAGTTTTAAATCAGGCGCTCGAGGACAAGGAACGTGGTTTTGGAAAACTTAAAGTTGAAATAGAACCAGAAGCTTTGACGCATATTGCCAAAACGGCTTCGGGAGATGCGAGGCGTGCCTTGAACGCGCTTGAAGTGGGGGCGCTTACGACTCAACCTGATCAAAGCGGCGTGATTCATTTTACTCAATCCGTAGCTGAAGAATCGTGCCAGAGACGAATTGTTTATTATGACCGAGACGAGGATTATCACTATGATACCGCAAGTGCTTTTATCAAGAGCATGCGTGGAAGCGATCCTGATGCCGCAGTGTATTGGCTGGCCAAAATGCTTTACGCAGGAGAAGATCCCCGGTTTATCATCAGACGCATTTTAATTTTGGCTTCCGAGGATATCGGCAATGCTGATCCGCAAGCTCTCATCCTTGCCTCAGCAGGCCTTCAGGCAATTGAATTCGTTGGCCTTCCCGAGGCACGGATCATCTTATCGCACTTGGTGACTTACATGGCGTTAGCCCCGAAAAGCAACGCGGCTTATTTGGCGATTGAAGAAGCGACCAAAGATGTCGAAAAGGAAGTAACCGAAGAAGTCCCGAATCATTTGCGGGATAAGAGCTATTTTGGGGCGAAACAAATGGGTCATGGTGGAGGTTATGAATACGTTCATCAATTTCCAGAGCATTACGCCAAACAAACCTATGTTGAACATAAAGGGAATTATTATCGACCCACTGCATTTGGTTATGAAAAAGTTCATCAGGAACGACTCAAGGAACTTGAAGGGTTAGCCCGTGAGCGAAAAGCTGCACATTGAATTCAAAGATTTGATCGGGACAAGCTCTGCGATTCAAAATGTTCGCGAAATCGCGAGTAAAATTGCACCCCATAAAATAACGGTCTTGATTGAAGGTGAGACGGGAACAGGAAAAGAATGGCTGGCCCGCGCAGTTCATTTAGCAAGCCCCCGAACAGATCGTGAATTTGTTTCAATCGACTGCTCAAGCTTTTCAGACGCATTTTTGGAGGCCGAGCTTTTTGGGTATTTGAGAGGTTCTTTTGCGGGTGCGATTCATGATAAAAAAGGTCTTCTTGAGTTAGCAGACGGGGGAACGGTTTTCCTGGATCATATTTCCAAAATGAGCTTAACCCTTCAGGGAAAGTTGGTACGCGTTCTGAATTCAGGAGTTTTTTATAAAATTGGCGGGGTTGCCGAAGTCCATGTTGATCTTAGATTTGTTTTGGCTACCGAAGTAGATTTGAAAGCACAAGTAGCGAAAGGCAAATTTAGAGATGATCTGTATTATCAGTTAACTGCGATGAGAATCATGATGCCGCCCCTTCGGGAGCGCGGAGAAGATGTGATCCAATTCGCGGAACATTTTTTAGACGGGATTGCAAAACGGACGGGTGGGGGGAGAAAAACGCTTACGAACGAAGCAAGAATTTTGCTTAAGTCCTATCCTTGGCCGGGCAACATTCGTGAGTTGGAACGCGAACTCGAAAAAGCAAACGCTTTATCAGGGGAACATTCTGAAATTGAACGCGTGCATTTATCGCCTGCGATTTCAAAGAAAAAGCAAAGCATTAGGACAGAAGCTCACGGTGTTTTGACAGGTTCTCTTAAAGATCAGAAACGGAAGGTGATCGCCCTTCTCGAGAGAGAATCGATCCGTGAAGCCCTCAAAAAAACCGATGGAAACCGAACCCGTGCCGCCGAACTTCTCGCCATCTCCCGCCAAGAATTAATCCGAAAGGTCGCCGCTTACAAAATTAAAGCTTAGTCCGTTTAACCGGCTGTAACAAGATTGTTACACCTCCTGACAGATTTACCTTACAACTTCATCTTTTTAATATCTGTAAGTTATTTATTTTCAAGTATTTACAATTTTTTCATTCCTAAACTTGTAATTTTAAATTGGATCAGGTACTCTTCCTAGTGGGAGTTTCTAAGGAACACTAAAAAGATATGATCCCAACCACCTGTTTTTCTGCCGTTTGGGTGCTTGGGTGAAGAAACGGCAGAATTTCTTTTAGAGGAATAAAAGAACGCTTTGCTTTAAATTCCCGCGTTCTTTTAAAACAGGTGGTGGGATGATCCCACAGATTAAATCGAGAAAAATTGGAGCAGTGAAAGTGATAGATATTCAAGGTGAACTTTCCGGACCGTGGGCGCTCCGGAGTAAAGAAACGATCAAACGAATGTTGAGTCAAGCGGTGAACCAAAGAGTGGTATTCAATTTACAGCAGATGACTAATGTAGACAGTTTGGGGGTCAAGACATTATTGGAAAGTGTCCCAGAAGGACAGGAACTTGAAATCCTGTTTGGGAGTAATTCGGTCACAAATTTCATCAAACATTTTTCTCAATCGAAACCCGTCCGAGCCTTCCAAAGTGAGGCAGAAATCGCTTTGGCGTTTGGAGAGGCATTCATGGATAAGCCCACATCAGGCGCGGGAGAGCAACGTGAGTTTGTTCGGATGCAAACGGTCATTCCCATCGAGTTTCATTATGAAGATAACGATGAGAAAATGGAATTCCGGGCCATTGCAACCAATTTAAGTGAAGGGGGCCTTTATGCGGAATATATTGATTTGAAAATGGCAGATCAGTCGCTTGAATGCCTTAATCCTTATGATTTGAAAATTTTAGATCTCAAACTTTTTTTCCCAAAAGGGAAAGTGATTCGAGCCATGGGGAAAATGGCTCATTGTCGATTAGAAGGCGAGCAAATAGGTATTGGCATTCAATTTATGGAGATTGGTTCTCGGGAATTAGATGAAATTAGAAATTTTATGGGTTCTTATGAAACAGCAAAAAATTGTAATCGTCAATTGAGAAAGGAAGGGTAAAGCAATGAAGCAGGCAGAGATGGTACAACTGGGCCTGAGAAAGATTGGGTCGGTGCAAGTGTTTGATCTGAGCGGAATACTGACCGGAGATGACGTCGACATCCCGGCACAAAAAATTGATCAAGTGATTCAGCGGAAACGATTAAGGCGGGTGATTCTCAATCTGCAGAAAGTTCACTCGATGGATGAAATCTCTATGAGGAGAATATTGGCCTGTCTCATCCGTCCGCAAAGGAGCCTTATTTTCGCGCCAGAAGAACCTTTGCGCAGACTTTTTGATACGACCCATCTTCCGCAAAGCATCCGAGTGTGCAAGAATGAAGAAGAGATCGCTGAAGCATTTGGTTCATTCCTTTTCGTGAAGGGCAAAGTGTTTGAAATTCCGATTGATGAAACACAACCGCTTGCGAAAAGCTATGGACTTGAGCGCAGACGCAGCAAGCGTATCCGAGTCGCCATACCCGTCAAATTGACTTTTCAGATGAAGGACGGTAAAGCTCTTACAACTAAGGCGATTGCAACCAACGTAAGCCAAGGGGGACTCTTTGCGGAGTTTCTGGATTTAGATGCTCCCGATTACTCAAAGATGCAAGGTCTTGAGCAGTCGCAAGTTACGATCGTTGTTCCACCTAATGACACCTTTAAAGACGAGGTGACTATTCCGGGGAAAATTGCCAGGTTCGAGCTTTTGAAAAAGCAATACGGCATTGCGATTCAATTTCTATAAACTTGGGAACAGATTGACAAAACAGGAAGTGAGTGATATATACGTCAAGAGACTTTTCTTAGAGTCTCTGCCCACCTGAATAAGGCTCATGGTTCAAATATCCCCACTTTGACCGTGAGCCTTTTTTTTAAGTTTGGATGCTCAAATGGAGAAAGAAGTTCGATTTACAAAAAAGCGGGTCGATGAATCTTGGAAAGAGAATGTTTCTTCTCCGGGGGAGGAAGGCACTCCTCGGCCAGAAGAAAGCCGAGAGCCGGCCTTTTCCAATTTTTTGACCTCACTTGGGATTCAGGCGCTCGTTCAAATGGGAGAGATGCAGAATCCAGCGACGGGTAAAACAGAATCTGATTTGACGGGGGCACAGGAGACCATCGATCTTCTTGTGATGCTCAAGAGAAAGACAAAGGGAAATTTGAGTCAAGACGAAGAGAAATTTTTAAGTTCCTTAATCGCTGATCTGCAACTGAAATACGTCCAACATCGTCATGCTTCTTAGCTGCCGTTTTTTTACCCCCACATGTTAAAACACATTAGGAGCCTCTTTTTTCGGGTTACCATCAGCGTTGCCTCGCTCATTCTCTTATTTTATACCGTCCGAGGTGAATGGGTCGAAGGGCTTTCTCATCTGACCAATATCAAGTTTCTTCCCCTTCTGATTGCGATCTTGATTAATTTTCTTTCACTCCTTGTAGTCACTTTTCGGCTTAAGGCGATTCTGATTGTTCAAAGCATTCATTTGTCTCTTTCCCGGATTTATTACCTTTGGTCCATTAGCCTTTTTTTTAATTTGTTTCTTCCTTCGGCAGTGGGAGGAGATATTGCAAAAGCCTACTACCTCTATAAAGATTCGAATAAAAAGCTTGCTTCCGTTACCTCTGTTTTTTTAGATCGATTCTTTGGGATGATGGCGACGATTTCTATCGGTTTTCTCGCTTACTTACTTGGGCGCGAGCATATCGACGACCCCAAAATTGGAACGGTGCTTTTTTGGTCTGCTGGCGTGGCAATTGCAGGCATTTTCTTTCTCATGAGTCGTCGATTTTCGAAGCCTGCAAAGTCCATTATTTTCAAGCTGTGCCCCGCACGTTTTCATGAGCGAATCCAGAAGTTATTTGACGCTTTAGATCTTTACCGGGAGCATCGCATACGATTTTTTCTTCTTTATATGTACTCTCTGTTAGCTCAAGCTATGTTTATTGTTTTAGTGTATTGTTTGGCACTCAGCATTCGTATCGAGCTTCCTATTGCGATTTTTTTTCTTTTCATGCCGCTTGTCACCGTCGTTTCGATGATTCCTTCGATTGGGGGTTTGGGAGTAAGGGAAGCGGCAATGGTGTATTTGTTTCGGGGGCAGGTGACTTTGGATCAGGCGGTCGGGCTTTCTCTTTTGCTTGATCTTTTTCTTTATGGAGTTGGGTGTGTTTGTGGTATCCTTTATGCCATTAGAGGCGGTGTTTCTATTCGTGAAATTGAGCGGATGGAAGAATAGGGAGAGAATAAGTGGCTACGATTGATCAAACCCTTCTTGAAATTTTGGCTTGTCCCAAGTGTAAATCGAAGGTTGTTCTTGAAGGAGAGCGGATTGTCTGCACGAGCACCCGTTGCGGCCTTCGGTTTCCTATTCGGGATGGAATTCCGGTCATGCTTATTGAAGAAGCGGAACAACCCGCGCGATAAAATGATGTCCAACCGAAAACGGGAAACGAGCAAAAAAGAGCCTCGGATTCTTGTGATCCACGGCCCTAATCTAAATTTGTTGGGCAAGCGAGAGCCTAAAGTCTACGGCAAAACTTCTCTTTCCAAGATCAATCAACTTATTGAAAAAGAAGCGGATAGATTGGGGATACAAGTGACCATTGCTCAGTCGAATCATGAGGGTGAGCTTGTGGATTTGATTGGCAGTGCAAAGGGCAGTTATCATGGTATTCTCATCAATCCCGCGGCTTATACCCATACCAGTGTTGCCTTACGAGATGCGCTTGCCGCTTGTGGAGTTCCTGCTGTCGAGGTTCACCTTTCTAACATTTACGCGAGGGAAGAATTTCGCCAACATTCTCTTACCGCACCTGCCTGCGTGGGGCAAGTCAGCGGTTTTGGAGAAGCAAGTTATATTTTGGGACTTCAAGGCCTTTTTCGGGCTCTGAAAAAGAGGTAAGCCCCACAATCGACTCATTTAGCATGATTGACAGGGTGAGTCATTTTCAGTAGAATTATTCAAATTGATTCGTAGCAAGCGGGCCGTTCCGATTGCCCTGTACTTTATGAGCGACATTCGGTACAGCCCGTTCAATTTTTAGGAGTACTTTCCCTATTTCTTATATGACCATCAAAGAATTGAAGGATATGATCAATCTCATGCAGGAGCACGGGCTCAGCGAGCTTGAGATTGAGAAGAACGGGTTTAAGATCCGCCTCAAAAAGGGCGCTTCAGGCGCTATTGTTCAAGAGGCTATCATTTCTCAACCCAAATCCCTACGGGAGGAAACATCCACTCAAGCTCAGGGAAGCACATCTGAATTAGAAGCAGGTGTGACCATCGTAAAATCTCCCATGGTCGGGACGTTTTACGCAGCTCCTGCTCCTGATGCAGAACCTTATGTGGCGAGGGGAAAAGAGATTAAAGTGGGTGACGTGTTGTGCATCATTGAAGCGATGAAACTGATGAACGAAATTAAGAGTGAAACGAGCGGTCGTGTTTCAGATATTTTGGTTGAAAATGGCCAACCCGTTGAATTTGACCAGCCTTTATTTAAGATTCAAAAGCTCTAACGAACGCTTAAGCTTTTAATCTAGTCCTCATTTATGTTCCATAAAATTTTAATTGCTAATCGTGGAGAAATTGCAGTTCGAGTGATTCGGGCCTGTCGGGATCTCGGCATCCGAACCGTCTCGGTTTATTCAAAAGCCGATCGCGAGTCTCTCCATGTTCGCCTAGCAGATGAGGCGATCTGCATTGGCGAAGCCCCATCGAGTGAAAGCTATCTGAATATTCCGAGCATTATTAGTGCAGCCGAGATCGCAGATGTAGACGCGATTCATCCTGGCTATGGGTTTCTCTCCGAAAATCCACATTTCGCTGAAATTTGTGAATCCTGCCAAATTAAATTCATTGGGCCAAAACCGGAAAGTGTCCGTTTGGCCGGAGATAAGTCGCTTGCCCGTGAAACCGTCCGCAAAGCAAAAGTTGCTATTATTCCCGGCAGCAAAGGTGTCGTCAGCGATCAGGCTGAAGCACTTCGCGTTGCAAAGAAACTAGGTTACCCCGTGATTATTAAAGCCAAAGCGGGTGGTGGTGGCAAGGGGATGAGAGTCGCTCACAATGATGGGAAATTAGTGACCGCCTTTTTAATGGCTCAGGCGGAAGCCGAAGCTGCTTTTGGGGACGGCGGTGTCTATATTGAAAAGTATATTGGAGAACCTCGTCACATTGAGTTTCAAATCTTAGCGGATCGCCATGGAACCACAATTCACTTAGGGGCGCGCGATTGTTCGATTCAACGTCGCCATCAAAAGTTGCTGGAGGAATCTCCCGCGCCCGGTCTCAGTAAAAGTTTGTTCAAGAAAATGGGAGAAGCGGCGGTTCGGGCAGCCAAAGCGTTTCAATATGAGAATGCGGGGACAATCGAGTTTTTGGTAGATGAACATGAACACTTCTACTTCATTGAAATGAATACGCGACTTCAGGTGGAACATCCGGTAACGGAAATGATTACTGGAATTGATATTGTGAAGCAGCAAATCCGCCTCGCAAGCGGAGAAAAATTGAGTTTCAGCCAAGACAGTGTCAAATTTAACGGCGCGGCCATTGAGTGCCGCATCAATGCGGAAGATCCCGATCGGGATTTTTTGCCAAGCCCAGGCAAAATTGAAACGCTCATCCTTCCGGGTGGACCTAATGTTCGTGTTGACACACATGTCTACTCCGGTTACGTCGTGCCGCCTTATTATGATTCGATGGTGGCCAAGGTGATTGTACATGGAAAAGACCGCTCTGAAGCAATTCAAATCATGCTTCGCTCACTTAAGGAAACTACTATTGGTCCAATCAAAACGACCGTTCCGCTCCATGAGAAAATTTTAAACCGCCCTCGATTTCGACAAGGGAAGGTCAGTACTAATTTTATCGAGTCACTTTTTGTCGCTCCAAGTCTTGAGCCGGTTGAGGCGCGTAAGGCGGGTTGATTATGAAACTCATCAATATTTTTGTTCATGTCATTGCGATTTTTGCATTCTTGACAATCGGCAGTCTAATGATTATCGTGTCTCTCCATGTGTTGAGCATGGAGGATGCCCTCCTCAAAGTCCAGGAGGTATACGAAAATCCATGGCAGTCATTCCAAATGGGAGTGACCGGCGTCCTCTTCATTTTCGTTGGCCTCATTTTTTCCAAGATGCTGGTTAAAGGAACGCGCAAAGAAGACGACCTTGTTCTTTATGGGAAGTGGGGTTACTTGAGTGTTTCAATCCGAGCAATTAACGATTTAGTCAGGCGCGTCCTTCGGAAATTTGACGTGGTGCGCGAGATTCAGCTTGAAACAGATGCTCAGGCGAGTCGGCTTAAGATTGTCGCAAATCTTTCCGTTTTGTCCGGTTGGAATTTGCCGGAGCTGATTCATGCGATCCAAAGCGACCTGACAGAACGGCTCAACAAAATGTTGGGCGGGGAAATTGAACTTGAGCTTATTGTGAACGTGATTAAAATTATTGAGCAACCCATGGTTTCGGGGCGAGTTTGAAGAATGGTTCTTATTTAATTTGAGAAGGAGGAACGCGAAGTGGCTACAGAAAAAATTGGCATTCTTACGGGTGGTGGTGATTGTCCAGGACTGAACGCGGTGATCCGCGCGGTCGTCAAGGGGGCGGCGAAAAAAGGCTGGCAGGTACTGGGTTTTAAGAATAGTTGGAAGGGAATGATTGATAATGAAACCATAGAACTGAACGACCGTTCTGTCTCTGGAATTTTACACCGAGGCGGCACAATTTTAGGCACTTCAAGGACGAATCCCTATAAAAGTGAAGGAGCAGTTGCGAAAGTGCGAGCCGCTTTTGTCACCCACGGTTTGAAAGCACTGATTGCGGTGGGAGGCGAGGACACCTTAGGAGTAGCGGCTAAGCTGGCGGATGAAAAAATGCCTGTAGTGGGCGTGCCTAAAACGATTGATAATGATCTAGCGTGTACCGATTTCACGTTTGGATTTGATACCGCAGTTAATATCGCGATGGAGTGTTTGGATCGTTTGCACACAACAGCTGAGTCTCACAATCGAGTTATTGTGTGCGAAATTATGGGCCGACACGCGGGTTGGATTGCTACGTACGCGGGTCTTGCTGGTGGAGCAGATGTGATCCTAATTCCTGAAGTTCCGATTGAGATTGACCACGTCTGTGAAGTGATTCGAAATCGTCATGCGCGTGGAAAACTTTTTAGCATTGTAGCAGTTGCTGAGGGAGCTAAATTTGCGGGAAAGGATGTGACCCAGGAAGAAAAACTCGATCAATTTGGGCATGTACGTCTTGGTGGTGTGGGGCAGATTTTAGCAGAGCTCATCGAGAAAAAGACGGGTTATGAAACGCGCGTAACGGTATTAGGACACATTCAACGCGGCGGTTCGCCCACGGCTTTCGATCGAGTTTTAGGCACGCGCTTTGGCATTGGCGTTCTCAATTTGATTGAAAAGGGTCAATTTGGTTACATGATTAGTCTTCAGGGAGACAAAATCGTTGCCGCAAAGCTTAAAGATGCTACGGGTAGCTTAAAGTTAGTTCCTAAGGAGTTTTACGAGCTCAGCAAGATTTTCTCTGGGTAAAAATGGGAGCAAAACTCGATCGATCAATTTTAGAAATGCATATCGCCGGACACGAGGCCGCTCTGAAAGGGACGTTCAGTCTCGAGAATATCAAGGTTCTTCAGGAAATCTCTGACCGCTTGGTCTCCGCTTTTCAACATGGCGATAAAATCCTCTTGTGCGGAAACGGTGGTAGTGCTGCTGATGCTCAGCACATTGCCGCTGAATTTATCGGCCGATTCAAACGCGAACGAAAAAGTCTTCCTGCAATTGCCCTGACCACAGATACTTCTATTTTGACTGCACTAGGAAATGATTATTCTTACGAGGCGATCTTTGCAAGACAGGTCGAAGGCCTAGGTGTGCGGGGAGATGTTTTAATAGCCCTTTCAACGAGCGGGAATTCCAAAAATGTGCTTGGAGCTGCCAAGAAAGCGAAAGAGTTAGGACTTATTGTCATTGGGTTTACGGGGAAAAACGGCGGAAATCTTAAGCAGTTGTGCGACCTTACCTTTTTTGCAAACTCGGATCAAACTCCTCATATCCAAGAAATGCACATTACAGCGCTTCATGCAGTATCAGAAGCAGTGGAAGATGTGCTTTTTCCTTCTTAACGAATGATCCCACCACCTCCAATACAAAAACATGCTCAGCCA
>JACOVU010000111.1 GCA_016177155.1 Candidatus Omnitrophota bacterium
GCCCTCTTGAAATCGAACCCCACTTGAAATCATTTGAGGAAAAAGTGCTGGCAGGCGCAAGCCGCACAGCTTAGAATAGAGGTATCTATGGCAGTCAAAGTCAGAATTCCTACACCACTTCAAAAATTGACCCAGGAGAAAGCTGAAGTCGAAGTCAGCGCGAAGAACGTTCAGAGTTTGATTGAAGCACTCGAAAAAGCTTATCCTGGGATTAAGGCGCGGATTTGTGATGAGGGCGGAAACATCCGCCGTTTCGTCAATATTTTTGTCAACGAAGAAGACTTCCGATTTTTGAAAAAAGAACAAACCCCCCTCAAAGATGGGGATGAAGTGTCCATCGTGCCCGCTATTGCAGGCGGTTAATCGCGCGAAACGAAACATTCCGTGACGACCACCACAGATCTCATCAATGAGTTAAAGGAACGAGTTCTTCAAGGCGGTGAAATCAATTACGAGGAAGCGCTCGCCCTCATCCAGATTGAAGATTCAGATTTAATCGGCGAACTTCGAAAAGCTGCTCACGAGATTACCCTCGCATTTAATTCCAACAAAGCCGGCCTTTGCTCCCTCATTAATGCCAAAAGTTATTTGTGCGGAGAGGACTGCGGTTTCTGCGCTCAATCTGTACGATTCGAAACCTCCGTTGCCCGCTACGAACTTTTAGAACCTGAAGTTATCGTTCGGGCGGCTAAACGCGCTGAACAATTTGGCGCGCAAAATTTTTGCATTGTCACAAGCGGCGGTGCTTTGAGCGAGGAAGAATTTGAAAGCATTTTGGATGTCGTAAGGCGTTTAAAAAAAGAAACCAAGCTCGGAGTCGATGGTTCTTTGGGGTTCATGACCCACGCACGTCTTGTCCGTCTTAAAGAAGCGGGCATCAGAAGATTGAACAACAATCTTCAGACTTCACGCGAATTTTATCCTGAAATTGTATCGACCCATACTTATGATACACGTCTTGAGACAAACGAAGCCATTCGAGAAGGCGGTGTTGAGCTTTGCTCAGGAGGTATCTTAGGAATGGGAGAGTCCAGGGAAGATCGCGTGAAAATGGCCTTTGACCTTAAAAAGTTTTCTCCCGAATGTTTGCCGGTAAACGTCCTTAATCCTCGGCCGGGCACTCCCTTAGAAGACACCCCGAAAATTGAAAATGTCGAAATCTTGAAAACGATTGCGGTCTACCGTTTTATCCTTCCAAAATCGAACATCAAGCTTTCAGCGGGGAGGGAACAAACGCTCGGCCCTGAACAAGATAAAGCGCTTCAGGGAGGCGCGAATGGTTTGATTGTAGGAGGTTATCTCACAACGGCGGCGAACCCGGTTCGAGACGACTTAGAAATGCTTCGCCGTACCGGCTATCTAATTTAGCGATACGCCTTTTATATGATCATCGGGGACGGTTCTCGCTTAACTCATTGCCAGCAAGAGGTTGATGGAGAACCGTCCCTATGAATCAGGTGGTCATTACGGGCATTGGCGTTGTCACGCCAATTGGAAATAATGCAAAGGACTTCGCTCAGGCTCTTAAACGGGGAGAAGTAGGTCTCAGGCGAATTTCACGCAGTCCAGCAGAACCCCCTCTTGAAGGCCAAGCGTTTCAGGTTGTCAATTTTAGCCCGCCAAAATATGCGGTGATTCATGACCCCCACATTCAATATATTCTTGCCGCCACCGAAGAAGCACTCGGGGACGCCGGTCTTGATCCATCAAACATGGATCGAGAACGGATTGGGATTGCGGTCAGTTCGAGCAAGGGCGGTATGAGGACCTTCGAGCGATTTTATGACCGATTTCGGAAAAACCCGAGCGCCATTTTAGGTGCGCGTGTTTATGCGAACTTTATTCCCAATATTTCCGCTCAATGGATTGCCCGCCATTGGAAACTTTCAGGGCCTGCCAAACCTGCGGTTGCCGCTTGCGCCACGGGGCTTTATGCTGTGATGGAAGGTATTCGAATGATTGAGCAAGATGAAGCGGATTTTTGCATCGCAGGATCTGGCGACTCTTCAATCACGAGACTCATGCTCGCAGGTTATCAAAATATGGGCGTCCTTTCACGCGAAGCCATTCGGCCGTTTGATGAGAGGCGCGACGGATTTCTCATTGGGGAAGGAGCGGGTATTGTTATTTTGGAAAAACTGGAGAATGCAAAAGCGCGCCGCGCAAAAATTTATGGCCGCGTTCTTTCACATGCCTACGGTTTCGAAGGGAGCGACCCGATTTCATTTTCGCTGGAGGGCGATGGGCTGGAAAAATGTCTCAAGACGGTACTGAAACGTGCAAATATTTCTCCAGAGGATATTGATTACCTCAACTTGCACGGCACAGCGACTCAGCAAGGGGATCTTTACGAAACCATTCAGATCAAACGCGCTTTTGGGGAAAAGGCCCATCGGATCTCAACAAGCGCAACCAAATCCCTGACAGGCCACATGCTTGGTGCTTCGGGTGTGGTGGAATTGATCACGTGTCTCATTGCAATGAGAGATAGTTTCATTCCGCCGACGGCCAATCTTGAAAAACCAGACCCTCAATGTGATTTGGATTACACGCCGCGCGTCTCAAAAACGAAAAAAGTCGAGACCACTTGCTCCATTTCTATGGGATTTGGCGGGCATTTAGGAGCTGTGGTGGTGGGAAAATGAGAACGGTTAGACAATCAGTACCAGGTACGGTTGCAAAAAAGGGGACAGACTATAGTCTGTCCCCTTTTTCTGAAAGGGGTCAGACCCCTTTTGGTTTTGGATGGATTTCAGAGGAGCTTGCCGAGCTTAAGACGAAGAATTTATTTTCTGCGGCAACATTGGGATCGCTGCCTCGCAATGACGGCTGAAGGTACGGAAATGGAAACTACCAATAAATTTGATTGGCTGCAGGAAGCGTTAACTCTCCTTAAAGGCAAAAATCTCTACCGTCAATTCCGTGTCCTTGATCAACTCAAGGGAACTCAAGCAACCATTGACGGGAAACAAGTTGTTCTCTTCTGTGGAAATGA
>JACOVU010000105.1 GCA_016177155.1 Candidatus Omnitrophota bacterium
ATTTAAAATTCTGGATGAAACCCTCGGTTCACTCATGGTGGGACTGCAAGTCCTCCCCAGCATTTGCTGGCTTCCACTTGCGATTCTTTGGTTCGGTTTAAACGAACAAGCAATTCAATTTGTCATTATCATGGGTGCATTTCTTTCGATCGCAATTGCAACCGATAGCGGCATCCGGAACATCCCTCCCATTTATATTCGTGCTGCTAAAACTATGGGAGTGAAGGGACTTGTGCTCTACGCGCGTGTAATTCTCCCCGCTGCCTTACCTTCCATTGCAACCGGAATGAAATTGGGCTGGTCTTTCGCATGGCGTTCCTTAATGGCGGGGGAATTGATTTTTGTCAGTGTGGGACTCGGCCACTTACTTCAAATAGGACGCGAGCTAAACGATATGCCGCAAGTGATGGCCGTTATGCTTTTAATCGTTTTCGTAGGTCTTCTATTCGATCAGTTGCTGTTTGCCAGATTCGAGAAAAAGCTCCGCCGACTATGGGGAGTTGCCACTTAGATTTTGAAGGGGATTCTTCTATCTCTGTTTGCGGTTTCTCAATTAAAAAATTGCGAAAGTAAGCCTGAGACGTTGTTTGAGTATTGTCAGAATCTGACATAATCCCAACGGCCATCACCTCACCTTTCGGTCGTTTTCCGAAAAGCATCTGATAATCTCGAACGAGGTCTCGTTTTTCGGTAACCCATCCCGATGTTGAACCGCTTTGAATGACGATGAATTTAGTTTTTGGCGAAAAAGGACTGGTTGCATGCGCCCCTTCCGGAAAATGGTCATCCCACACATATTGAATCACATCCGACATAAGTGTTGTTCTTCCTTTAAAGAGCACATAAACCCGCGCGGCAAAATCATTGTCGCGCTTTGCGGCTAAGTTTTTGTTTTCTTTGTTCGATGGAAACTGAACGACCTTCCATTCCCAACTCAAAAAGGGCCGCTTGACGGATTTCGCCTCCACTTCTTTATACAAGAGCGAGGACGTTCCTTGACTTGTGGCATGCAACCACTTTTCGCCCGTTTCCCCTACCTCAATCTGATAGGAGGTGCGGCCGTGAAACACATGTTCCTTCCATTCTTGAAAAAACTGAGCTTCGTTAAATTCAATTTTGAAGAAAGGTTCTAAAATAACATCGGCGGGAAGAGCATCCGAAATCGGGGAGCTCGGTGCGATTCGCCAAAAATAAAGAAGACTGAGAAAAGTTAGGGCAAGAAGAAATAAAAATCCGAAAATAAAAAGATATTTTTTGGATGCGGGTTTCTTTGAAACTTCTTCCCCAAAAAAGGTTAATACCTCTGCTTTTTGAGCGACATAAGATTTTTCGGTCAAGTTTTCTTCAGGTTCTTCTGGCATAAATTATGAGCGGTCAAAAATAGAAAGTTCGCATGCTCCTCCCCAAATCTCTCCTGGTTCTAACACTTTAATTCCCGTTCCTTGCCACCGTTCGGCATACAAATTAAACCCATTGTTCACGTGAGTCACAGGCTCGACCGCAACAAAATCGCGGGGGCTTGAGCCATCTGATTCATTTGGTGCATATACTACCACGTGACTGAAAACCGGATCAATCCGATAATGAACCTCGACTTCCGAACCAGGATAAATGAGTCGAATCACATTTCCGGTAAGTCCCGTATAACAATCGTCTAAGTTAGGACTCCCAAGCCACCGTTCTGACCTTAAATCGGCTGCGCCGGAAACGGCTACCGCCGGTCCGGTCGGAATACATTTTTCATCGGGATAAACTTTCTCGGCTGGAAGAATGACCATAACATCTTCGTCCTGTTTCGTAAGGCATCTTTTGAAAAAAGGATGAAAACCAAAACCGACGGGCGCGCGTTTGGTATCCACGTTCTCAATAAAAAGCGACATCCCAAGTTGATTGTGAGAAAGTTCTAGGCTGTGTTTGAATTTGAGCTTAAATGGAAAGTTGAAATCTGGAAAATTCCGAGAATCCAAAACTGCTTCAAATTTTTCCGGCGTCGAACGCACGATTTGCCAGGGACGCGTTCTGACATCTCCATGAATGGCTGTTTCATCAGGAAAGTTTTTACGAAGCTGATATGTCTTTCCTTCAAACTTGAAAACACCCTGAACGATTCGGTTCGACCAGGGCGACATGACGTAAGAACCGAAATGAAGCTTTGTCTCTTCGCAAGAAAGCGGTTTGAGAAGGTCGATCCATTCCCCTCTTAGATAAGCGCGAAGGGTTTGCCAATGACAACCGTGCTCGGGAATGAAGACAAGTTCCAGTTGGTCATTTTGAATGGTTTGAATTCGAAAGCGACCTAGAAAGTCTTCTTGAACCTTTTGCTTTTGATGCTGATTTTGTGCCATAATAAACCCGAAGTTAATGAATTTTATGCGCTTCCATACCACCTGTCAATGAAAGAAGCCCGTAACTTATGCTGACATCACGAACGAATTGGAAGTTCAATCCAAACCAACTCAGCACAACCTTAACACAATTAAAAGCGTCTGGGACCCCGGTTCTCGACCTGACTGAGTCAAATCCCACCCATTGCCAATTTGAATATTTAAACGCACACCAATTGCTTTCTCCGCTGACAGACTCGCAGAATCTCTGTTACGAACCAGATCCGAAAGGAAAATTAGAGGCTCGGAAAATAGTTCAGAATTACTACCGAGAAAAAGAGATCGAAGTTGATCTCCAAAATATTTTCCTCACGGCCAGCACGAGTGAGGCCTACTCCTTTCTCTTTAAACTTCTCGTCAATCCAAACGAACGAGCCCTCATCCCCCAGCCAAGTTACCCGCTCTTTCATTTTCTGGCGGACTTAAACGATGTAGAACTTGTCCCCTATTCTCTGCGCCATAACGGGGAGGCTTGGCAAATCGATCTGAAACATTTGGTGGCTCAATGTGATTCTAAAACTAAAGCCATGATTCTGGTCCACCCCAATAACCCGACCGGATCATTTGTAAAAAAAGACGAACTTAAAGCGCTCGTTCAAGTCGCAAAAGAGAGGTCGCTTGCGTTGATCTCAGATGAAGTTTTTTCGGATTATTCCTTTCAGGAGGATGAGAAACGCGTTGGAAGCTTAGCTGGAAATGCGAGCGAAGTTTTAACTTTTACGCTCAGCGGGATTTCAAAAATATTAGGACTTCCTCAAATGAAACTGGCTTGGATCGTTGCGGATGGCCCAGAACCCATCCTGAAACCCTTGCTCGAACGGCTCGAACTCATCTCAGACACCTACCTTTCCGTAAATACGCCTGTTCAAAACGCGCTCTCCTCATGGTTTCAATTGAAAAACGAAATCCAGAAGGAAATTAAAACGCGGGTTCGAAATAATTACTCGTTTCTTGAAAAACAGCTTGAAAAAAATACGCTTGCGAACCTTTTGCCATTAGAAGGCGGATGGTACGCAACGATGAAAATTCCAAATACAAAAAGCGAAGAAGAATGGACGCTAGAATTTTTAGAGCAAGCGCACGTTTATGTACATCCAGGCTACTTTTTTGATTTTGCAGAAGAGGCGTATGTGGTCTTGAGTCTTCTCCCTCCGGAAAAGACATTCCAAGAAGGTGTGGAACGAATTTTGAAACGCTTATGAGATAAGTGCTTTCTCGACCAACTTGAGTGAATTCAAAAACGCGGTGGGAAATGCTTTATTTTGGTAGGCAATATCGAACGCTGTGCCGTGGTCCGGTGACGTTCGAAGATAAGGAAGTCCAAGCGTCACATTTACGCCTTCTTGAAAGGCAATCATCTTAAAAGGAGCGAGCCCCTGATCGTGATACATAGCGATCACAGCATCGAGCCGACCTTCGTAAGCATCGTAAAAGATTTGATCGCCCGGAAAAGGCCCTTGGACATCGATTCCTTTCTTCTGAGCTACTTGAATCGCTGGAAGAATAATTTCCTCCTCCTCTGTTCCGAATTCGCTTCCGTGAGGATTTAAAGCCGACACCCCAATCTTTGGTTTCTTTATCTTGAGGGAGCGTCTCAAGAAGTCATCCGTGAGAGAAATTTTCGCTATCAGATCCTCCGTTTTAATGGAGTGCGCTACCTTCTTGAGCGGGACATGAATCGTAGCCAATGTTACACGGAGCCGGTTGCTTACGAACATCATCGCAAATTCTTTTATCTTTGCAATTTTTGCCAAGTATTCCGTGTGCCCCAAAAATTTTGGATCGATCAACCGCATCGCGGTTTTATGGATGGGGGCAGTGACAATGCCCTGCACCAAATCACAAGTCGCCTGATAGGCAGCTACCTTCAAAGCGGAATAGGCCAGTGCTGCATTCCAGCGCGAAACCTCGCCCACGGAAAAAACTTCATCTTTGGGTCGGTTCGTGCCAAATACCTGCTCATACAAAGCTTCAGCTTCTTGGGTAATGTCTAGAAAATTGACTTGGCCTTCCTCAAGGAAAGAACGTTCAAGCGTTGGAACGAGATGCGGCCTGAAATAGATATTGGAACGTTCGCTCGCATACTGAAAGACCTCTTCGCTTCCAATGACCATGTAGGTCACTTGCACAAGTGACATTTTCTCAAGAGCCTTGATGATCATTTCCGGACCGATCCCGCCAGGATCGCCCATGGTAACAGCAATGATAGGTTTCATCCCACCACCTCCTTGTTTCCCTGAAGGGGAAATTTCATCTGAAATGAAAGAACGTGCTCTGCCCTTTTATCAAAGCACGTTCTTTCCAAGGAGGTGGTTGGGATCATGAGGAAGAAAGTAACTCAGCGAATCGAGATGTAGGATTTCTTTTTAAGTTCATCCATCCACGTCGTAAAACGTTCGTGGGCTTTTTTTCGGTAGAGTTTTTCCGTGATTTCTTCACGTGCTTCTTCAAACGTCTTTTGGGAAGCGCGCTCTTTCTTACTCACTTTAAAGATGTGATAAGCTTCTTCCGTTTCCAAAACTTCTGAGACACCACCTTCGGGAAGCAAGAAAAGAATTTGATCGATATGGTTCAGCATTTCACCCCGGTGAATTATTCCCATCAATCCGCCTTTCTCAGCATAAGAATCTTTAGAATTTTCTTGGGCCAACTTTCCAAAATCAGCTCCCTGTTTGATTTTGGCAATTAAGTCAGCAGCTTTCCGTTTGGCTTCTTCATCCATCATCCCCTTTTTGATCGTCTCCTCATTTTTGGGAAGGGTGATACACCAAACGTTCAGGCGCTCTTTTGTAGAAAATTCTTCTGGATGCGCTTTGTAATACTCCTCGATTTCGGTAGGAGCAATCATTACTTTGGAGCGAATCATGCCTTGATGGAGTTTCATAATCGTAATCCGCTCGCGAAACCGTTTTTCAATCTCGGTCTGGCTGACTCCTGCTTTCTTCATTTCATTCTCAAACTGAGCTTCATCTGGAAATTGGGACTTAAATTGCGCCATTTCTTCCTGGAGCTCAGAATCACTGACCGTAATACCAAGCTTCACAGCTTCTTGATAGACGAGACGGTCTTCAATCAATTGGTTCAATAGTTTCAGCCGGAGACCTTCCAACTCCTCCTGAAGATTTGAACCCTGGTAAGCAGCTTTCACCTGCTCATAGATGGGCCGAAAGAGGAGGTCGAGCTCACTTTGCGTAATCACATCATCGTTGACCACAGCAACGACGCGGTCAACCAGCTGACGATCTTCAGAATACGCAAGCGAGACCGTTACGAACACCGATAAGAACAAGCCTAAGAGGAATACCGTTAATTTTTTCATGAATTAGAAGCTCGTAAAATAACACAGCTTAGGGGTAGATTCAATCCCTCCCTTTTTCCTCTTGAATTGCCTCTTTGAGCATGCGGCAGTAAAGATCAAACCCCACTTGGTAGATAAATCCGCTCTGCTCGTGCCCTAGCACGTTTCCTGCGCCTCGGATTTCAAGATCTTCCAGCGCAATTTTAAGACCAGAGCCCAATTCACTGAACCGTTCAATGGCAGCAAGCCTTTTTTCAGCATCTTGGGTCAACACCCAATCTCGGGGAACAAGAAAATAGGCATAAGCCTGACGAGCAGTATGATAACGCCCCACCCGACCCCGCAATTGATAGAGATCCGAAAGCCCAAACGTGTCTGCACGATTGATGAGGATTGTATTCACATTGGGAATGTCGATTCCTGATTCGATGATATTGGTGGAAACCAAACAATCAATCTTACCATCAATAAAATCCGACATCACTTTCTCAAGACTCGTCACGGGAAGTTGACCATGGGCAACCCCGAATGAGACATGCGGCAACAATTTTTTTAAGTAATTGTAAATCTTCTCGATAGACTCAACGCGATTGTGCACAAAATAAACCTGCCCTTTTCGCCCAAGCTCCCGCTCCATTGCCTGTTTGATTCGCAAATCATCAAATTCCAGAATTTCCGTAGTGATCGGAAGTCTTTGCTTCGGCGGCGTTTCAATCACGGATAAATCGCGAACCCCAAGCAATGAAAGATGAAGCGTTCTCGGAATGGGCGTTGCTGTAAGTGTAAGCATATCAACGGTTTCCCGCAAGAACTTAAGGCGTTCTTTATGACGTACTCCAAAACGTTGCTCCTCATCTATAATCACAAGTCCCAAATCTTTAAACTCCACATCTTTGGAAAGAAGTCTGTGAGTTCCTATAATGACGTCTATCTTTCCTTCTTTAAGCGCTTGAATGACTTTCTTTTGATTTCGTTTATCCAGGTAGCGGGAAAGAAGCTCAATTTCAACGGGCATCTGGTCCATCCTACGTTTCATCGTTAAATAATGTTGTTCGGCAAGTAACGTAGTTGGCACAAGGACGGCCACCTGTTTCCCCGCAAGGACAGCTTTAAAAGCGGCTCGAACGGCAACCTCCGTTTTCCCAAATCCAACATCTCCACAAAGCAATCGATCCATCGGCTTCGCCTGTTCCATATCACGTTTGACTTCTTCGGTGGCGCGTCTCTGATCCGGCGTTTCCTCATAGGAGAACGATTGTTCAAATTCGCGTTGTAACTCGGTGTTCGCTGGAAATTTGAAACCTGGGAGAATGCTTCGTCTTGCCTGAAGCGCTACCATCTCACGAGCAATCCCGCGAACCGCTAGACGCGTGCGTTCTTTAATCCGAACCCATTCTTTGCTCTGAAGCTTGGTGAGCTTCGGTTTTTTCCCTTCGAGACCTAGGTAACGCTCTAAAAACTGATGCTGGTCAAAGGGAAGATAAATAATTTCTTGATCGGCATACTCAATGGCAAGGTGTTTCTTGGGCGCACCTGAAATTTTGAGCGTTTTTGTGCCAAGGAACTTCCCAATTCCATATTCGATATGAACCACATAATCTCCCACCTGAATATCTTCAAGCTCACCGATAGGCTCAAATTCTTCGAGATGCGCCTTGAGACGCGCTCTTCTCCTTAAGAACGCTTCCGTAACTGGAAGCAGAAAGAGTTCTTCAAAGGTCGTCAGGCTTTTTCCTTCGTGAAGGGAATAATCACGAATCGTTTCAATGGCATCGAGGTGAAACTGAATTCGGATGGGAGCGCGGTACGAAAGCGGGTACACATCAATGATGTGGCCGCGAACTGCATATTGACCGGGTTCTTCGACTACTTTTTCCTCTTGATAACCAAGGGTGTGTAACTTTTGGAGGAGTTCGTCCTGGGGAATTGACTCCCCGCTTCTTAAGCGGAAAACGTTAAGGTCTAACGGGGCTAAATTTTTTTCAGCCATGACTTTCCATTGAATAACCGTTCGATTATTTATCGGAAGTCATGACAGTCCCGAAACCACCTTTTAAGTAAAAAAAATGAATTAATGGAAGTTTCGGGACAGCCATTCGCGAATGCGCGAAATCCCTTTTTCGATCAGCTCTTCGGAAGTTGCAAAACTAATTCGGATCGCTTGGTCATCTCCAAACGCAACACCAGGGACAACCGCAACTTTCGCCTGGTCGAGCAAACCTTCTGAAAACTGAAGGGACTTCATGTTTGTTGCAGAAATACCAACAAAGAGGTAAAACGCCCCGCTCGGCTTAAAGGGTTTGAGTTTTGGAATATCGCTCACGAGACGGAACATCAGGTCGCGTCTCGTTTCAAAAGCAGCACACATCCGCTTCACATCCGCTTCACCGCTTTTGAGCGCCTCTAAATAGCCTGCTTGTGCAAACGAAGTGGGATTTGAAGTCGAATGGCTTTGAAGAGAGGCACAGGCTTCCGCAATGGGCTTGTCCGATGCTGAAAATCCAAGACGCCAGCCAGTCATCGCATAGCTTTTGCTCGCTCCACCAACGGTAATCACCCGATCAAAAATGCTGGGATCGAGCGCTCCAATGGAGTGGTGTCTCTGGCCGTCGAAAAGAAGCTTTTCATAAATTTCATCGCTCAGAATAAAAAAGGAATGCTTTCTCGCAATCTGGACGATTTCCATTAAAAGCTCTCTCGATAGAACCGCCCCTGTAGGATTGGAGGGTGAATTCAGAATCAGGAGTTTTGTTTTTTTTGTAACGAGTTTCTCAAGCGCTTTTGGAGAAGGGACATAACCATCCTTAAGTTCCGTTCTCAAAATCACGGATTTTCCACCCGCTAAAGTAACCATCTCAGGGTAGCTTAACCAGTAAGGAGAAAGAAGGATGACCTCATCCCCTTCTTCGATAAGCACTTGCAACATATTGTAGATGGAGTGTTTTGCACCACAGGAAACGACAATTTGTTCGGGACTGTAATTCAGCTGGTTTTCGCGGGAAAGCTTCTCGGCGATCGCCTTCCTCAATTCCAAAGTACCGGAAGCAGGAGTGTACTTGGTAAACCCCTTCGCGAGGGAATTAATGGCAGCCTTTTTAATTGGTTCAGGAGTGTCAAAATCAGGTTCGCCTGCGGAAAAAGAAACGACATCTACACCCTCTTGCTTCAGACGTTTTGCCTTGGCCTCGATCGCAAGAGTGAGCGAAGGAGTAACGCTTCGAATGCGTTTGGCGAGATTCATAAAAAGTTTTGAGTTTCGAGTTCCGAGTTGCGTTTGGCAAACTTAACACTAGAAACCCGAAACTAGGAACTACTTTTTGTTGTCGTCTCCCTTTAAGAACCGACGGAGTGAACTCAAGAAGCCGCCTTTCTTGGGCGCTTCTTTTTTGGCTTCCTCTTTTTTAAGTTCTTCTTTGGGAGCCTGTTTTGCCTTTGGAGTTTCTTCTTTGACCTTGGGTCTGCGTTCTACTTCTTGAACTTTCTTTTCAGGCTTTGGTTTTGGCTCTTTTTTCTTCTTAGGCTTTCCCTCAACGGCCTCGAGCACAGGAACTGTAAATTCCAGTAAAGACAAGGAAGCCCCATCGCCTGCCCGATACTTATAATGAAGTACACGAGTATAGCCACCGTTTCGGCTGGAAAGTTTTGGTGCAATCACCTCCACCAAGCGCTTGGCATAAACTTCAGAACCTGAGCCGAGCTTTTGAATCAAATGGCGTCTTGCATGCAACGAATTTCCCTTGGCAATGGTGATCAATCGATCCACAAAACGGCTCGCTTCTTTGGCTCGACTGTGAGTCGTAACAATTTGCTGATTGGTAATTAGGTTGCGTGCTAAATTGCGAAGCAAAGCACGCCGATGTTCCTGAACCAATCCCAATCTCCCGCGACTTCTACCATGTCTCATAACATTTTCCTACTGTTCTTTTAAGCAACAACCGCTTTTTTCTTCTTGAGCCGCTCTTGAACGTTCATGCCAAGGTGAAGCCCCATTTCGGTTAAGATATTTTGGATCTCAGAAAGAGACTTCTTGCCGAAATTCTTATACTTAAGCATTTGGGCTTCGGTCTTCTGAATCAGATCTCCAATCGTCTTAATATTGGCGGCTTCAAGACAATTGGCGCTTCTGACAGAAAGCTCAAGTTCCGTGATGGGTTTGCTGATGAGATCGAGAAATTCTTTGTCCTCTTCCTCTTCTTCTTCTTCCTCTTCAGGAAGTTCTCCATAATTGACGAAAATATCCAGATGCCTCTGAAGAATGTTGGATGCGTAAAGCAGCGCTTCTTCAGGCGTCATTGCCCCGTTGGTCGTCATCTCAAGAATGAGTCGGTCATAATCCGTAATCTGACCGACGCGCGTATCTTCCACGGCGAAATTCACCTTCACCACGGGTGAGAAAATGGAATCTACCGGGATCGTCCCAATCGCCATGCCCTCTTGTTTGTTCCGGTCGGCGGGAACATAACCTCTGCCCCGGGCAATTTCCATTTCCATAAAGAAACGGATTTCCTTCGTCAGCGTCGCGATATGAAGATCGGGATTGATAATCTCCACAGTCTCATCCGCTTGAATGTCTTTTGCAGTCACCGCACCCTTACGCTTTACGTCAATAACCACTTTCTTTGGCTGTTTGCCGTGATACTTAAGTACGAGCTTCTTTATGTTTAACACGATCTGCGGTACATCTTCCACCACACCGTCAATCGCAGAAAACTCATGCTGAACACCCTCAATCTTAATGCTGGTCACAGCAGCCCCTTCAATGGATGAAATAAGCACGCGTCTCAGTGCATTACCAATCGTAGTCCCATAGCCACGCTCAAAAGGCTCTGCCACAAACTTGCCATAGGTTGGCACAAGCGATGCCTGATCTACCTCGAGTCGTTTCGGCATCTCAAACGTTTTCCATCTGATCCCCATGTCTTTTTCTCCTTCAATGAAGCCACGACTTACGGTACGTAAGTCGTTTGGCTGAATTGAATCCGCCGCGTCTTTTGGCGGATTTAACAACCTGCTTCGTTTTACGTTTCATATTTCTCCGCCACAAAACTTGGCGGATAAATTCGCACAGTAACTTACGAAAAATAAAACTTCGTAAGTTACGTGCTCATTTAGAATACAACTCAACAATTTGTGATTCTTCGACTGGCAGTGCTGCATCTACTTTGCCAGGCAACTTGACCACTTTCACCTCTAATGTTTCCCGATTGAGTTCAAGCCACTCGGGATAAGGCCGATCTTTCAACATCTCCAAAGTATTCAAAATTCGCTTCTTGTTTCCTTCGTCTGGGTAAGGTTGGATGATATCCCCCACGCGTACTTGAAAAGAGGGGATGTTAACCGTTCTACCATTCACCATCATTAAACCATGGCTGACCAACTGCCGCGCTTCAGGACGGGAACTCACAAACAGGGTTCGGTAAAGCACATTGTCCAAACGTCTTTCCAAAAGCTGAATGAGCGTCTCACCCGTAATTCCTTTTTTCTTCGTCGCGCGCGCGAAAAAGACACGAAATTGCCGTTCCAAAATGCCATAAATTCGCTTCGCCTTTTGCTTTTCGCGCAACTGAAGAGCATAGTTCGAGAGCTTACCTCGACCACCACGGCGATGCATTCCCGGTGCAAAGTTTCTACGCTCGATGGCACACTTGTCCCCGGTGCATCGAATTCCTTTGAGGAATAACTTCATTCCTTCACGACGGCAAAGCCTACAAACTGGTCCAATTTTTCTACCCATAAATTAAACTCTTCTCCTTTTAGGCGGACGGCATCCATTGTGTGGAAGCGGCGTAACATCTTTAATCAAAGTAATTTGAAGTCCTACACCTTGAAGCGCGCGAATGGCAGACTCACGCCCCGAACCAGGACCATTGACATACACTTCCACTTCCTTCATCCCATTTTCCATTGCTTTTTTTGCAGCATGTTCTGAGGCGACTTGCGCAGCAAAAGGGGTCGACTTTTTAGAACCCTTAAATCCCGCACTTCCTGAACTCGCCCAACAAATCGTGTTCCCGCTTACGTCTGTGATGGTGATCACCGTGTTGTTGAACGAAGCGAGAATATGAACCACTCCTTTTGCTACTTGTTTTACTTTTTTCTTTGCCATATGAATGAGCCTCTATTCCTGATTATTTCGGTGCGGGTGGTTTCTTCAAGAGTCCGCCAACGGTTTTGCGAGGACCTTTACGAGTCCGTGAATTGGTGTGGGTTCTCTGTCCCCTAACAGGAAGACCCTTAATATGCCGAGAACCTCGATAACACTTAATGTCGATCAAACGTTTAATGTTTTGCTGGACCTCGCGTCTCAAATCCCCCTCTACTTTGGCATTCATTTTTTGAATGGTAGAAGTAATTTGGGCCACTTCCTTATCGCTTAGATCTTTCGCCCTTTTACTTGGATCAATCCCTGCTTCCCTCAAAACTTGATTAGAAAGAGTCCTTCCGATCCCATATAAATAGGTAAGGGCAATTTCGCTTCGTTTCTCACGTGGTAAATCCACACCAAAAATTCTGGGCATTGTGATTATCCCTGTCTCTGTTTATGTTTTGGGTTACTGCACACAACGTAAACCACACGCTTACGCCGTACAATTTTACAATGTTCACAAATTCGTCTGACTGAACTGCGTACTTTCATCCCCCACCACTTTCCAACTATTAATATAATAATTTAAAATTAACTTCCTTTTACGACGTTACAACGTCCCTCACCGAAAGTGGTGGGGGATCAAATTCGATACGTAATTCTTCCCCGCGTCAGGTCATAGGGAGAAAGTTCCACTTTCACTCGATCCCCTGAAAGAATTCGGATGTAATGCATCCTCATCTTGCCCGAAATATGGGCCAGCACCTTATGACCGTTATCGAGCTCGACCCGAAACATCGCATTCGGAAGCGGCTCAATGACAACTCCCTCTACCTCAATGGCATCTTCTTTTGACACTAGACCATACTCACTTGATAGTTAACGTTCTCTTCACATTCCTGTGACCCTGTTAAATTTTCAGGACCGTGCTCTGTCAGTACAATGGTATCTTCATAATGCGCTGCCAATTGACGGTCTCGAGTCACCACTGTCCAGGCGTCATCCAAAATGTCAACTTCCCAACTCCCTGCGGCAACCATGGGTTCAATAGCAAGGACAAGTCCTGCTTCAAGCTTAGGTCCATGCCCAGGTTTCCCAAAATTAGGCACTTGTGGATCTTCGTGCATCGCTCGTCCAATGCCGTGTCCTACAAAATCACGAATCACTGAAAAACCATGAGATTCAACGTAATCTTGAATCTTGTGCGAAAGATCGCCTATCCGCGCACCCAACTTCATCTGACTCATCCCCACATAAAGGGCACGCCGAGTTACTTCCATAAGTTCCAGCGCTTCCTCGCTTGCTTGGCCAATGGACCAAGTGCGTGCGGCATCGCTGACATAACCTTCGTAAATCAATCCGATATCAAGACTTAAAAGATCCCCTTCATTCAATCTCCGCTTGGAGGGAATCCCATGCACCACTTCCTCATTCATCGAGGTGCAGATACAAGCAGGATAACCGCGATACCCCTTGAACGCTGGCTTTGCCTTCTGTGCTTGAATGAGCCGCTCGGCTTTGGCATCAATTTCAAGGGTCGTCATTGCCGGTTTAATGAACCGCTTTAATTCTTCGAAAACAATCTTGAGCCTTTGAGCAGCTTCCCGCATGATCTCGATTTCACGCTTGGATTTCAAAGAAATCATCCCCCACCACTTTCATTTTCCCCACCTTTTCCAAAAAGTGGTGGGGGATCATCGAACTTGAAGCTCACGAGCTAGTTCTGCTTGAAGGGGTTCAATCTCCAAATCTCCATTCACCACCTTAAGCAAGTTTCGCGTCCCATAAAATTCAATGAGCGGAGCGGTTTGCTTTTGATACACTTCAAGCCGCTTCCGAATGGTTTCGGGCGTATCATCCTTACGCTGAACCAAAGAACTGCCACACACATCGCAAATCCCCTCCCGTTTGGGTGGGATATTGCGAATGTGGTAATTCGCTCCACAATTCGGACAAGCACGTCTGCCTGAAAGACGATCGATCACCACTCGCTCAGAAGTACCGAATTCAAGTGCAAAATCGAGCGGCTTCCTCGCCTGCTTCAAAAAGGCCTCGAGTGATTCAGCTTGTTCCACCGTCCGAGGAAAACCGTCCAAAATAAATCCATTTCGAACGTCATCTGATTGGAGTCGTTCGCTCACCATCTCAACCACAAGCTCATCGGGAACTAATTTCCCACTGTCAATGAACGATTTTGCACGCTTCCCGAGCGCCGTCCCTTTCTGAATCTGAGATCTCAAAAGATCTCCCGTCGAAATATGGGGAATCGAGTGTCGCTCGCTCAAAATCTTGGCATGCGTTCCTTTGCCTGCCCCCGGTGGTCCTAAAAGAACAATTCGAAGCGACATTACCTGATCCGGGCTCTCAGTTTACCCTTCTTGATAAAACCTTCATAGTGCCGCATCAAAAGCTGCGATTCAATCTGCTTCATCGTATCGAGTACAACACCCACAATAATCAAAAGACCTGTTCCGCCAAAAAAGCTTGCCACAAGAAACGGAATGTTCAGCACTTTTGGCGAATTAATAATGCTTGGAAAAACCGCAATCAAAGCCAGAAAAAGAGCGCCCGTAAATGCGACTCGCGTCATCAAGTAATCCAAGTGTTCTGCCGTATTCTTTCCGGGCCGAATGCCTGGAATAAATCCTCCGTACTTTTGAAGGTTGTTCGCCACTTCAATTGGATTAAATGTGATCGCCGTATAAAAGAACGTAAAGAAAATAATTAAAAATGCCTCAATGCTCGTATATAAAACCGTTCCGGGCGACAGCCACGTTGCCATGGTTCGAACCACACCCTGCGATGGAAAAAAACCTGCGATCGTCGCAGGAAATAAAATAACCGACTGCGCAAAAATAATCGGAATCACGCCTGCCTGATTAATTTTAAGCGGCAGATAGGTACTTTGCCCCCCATACACCCGATGTCCGCGAATCTGTTTTGCATATTGGACCGGAATCTTCCGTTGTCCTTGAATAATCAGGATCACTCCCACCACAGTAAAGACAAAGAGCACCAGCATCAAACCAAGTTTCCAATACGCCAATTGACCAAACTTAACGAGTTGCCCCGTTTGGATGATGGCGGTTGGAACAGCTTCAATGATACCTGCTGTAATCAAAACTGACATTCCGTTTCCGATCCCGTGTTCATCAATTTGTTCGCCGAGCCACATAATGAACACTGTTCCGGCTGTTAATGTCAGTACCGTCATCAAACGGAACGCCCAGCCTGGATTCGGCACGATCACCGTTCCCTGGAATGCGTTCGGATTCTCAAGCCAGAGCGCAATAAAAAAGGTTTGGATGAGCGCAAGGATCAATGTCCCATAACGGGTATATTGAATCAGTGTGCGTCTCCCCTCTTCGCCTCCTTCTTTTGCCAGTTTCTCGAGCTGTGGAATCACAACCGTTAGAAGCTGCAAAATAATGGAGGAAGAAATGTACGGCATAATTCCCAGCGCAAACACAGTCGCCTTCTGAAGCGCACCACCTGAGAACAGAGCCATAATCCCGAAGAGATTTCCCCCTGCCGTGCCCGCAATCCTTTGAAAAAATTGGCTCAGCGCACCACCGTCCACTCCTGGAGTAGGCAAATGTGCTCCGAGGCGGTACACCGCTATGATAAAGAGCGTAACAAGAACTTTTCGCCTGAGTTCTGGTATCTTAAAGATATTTCCCAGTGCTCTCAGCATTAGAATCGACCGTTAATTTTTCCCGATCAAAACGGCTTTACCGCCTGCCTTTTCGATCGCTTCTTTGGCTTGAGCACTGAATCGATGTGCATGGACAGTCAACTTTTTGGAAATCGTTCCGCGTCCCAAAACCTTAAGTCCACTACCCAAGCGTTTGATTACCTGATTCTCGACAAGCCAATCAGGCGATATCTCAGAAACTTTCAGATGATCTAATTGATCCAGATTGATAATCGCAAATTCTTTATGATGCGGTTGATTAAATCCCCTTTTCGGAAACCGTTGATGGATCGGAGTCTGACCGCCTTCAAAAGCAGGCCGCTGGTGAAAACCAGACCTTGCGCGCTGACCTTTATGACCTTTGGTTGAGGTCTTGCCATGTCCCGAACCAACACCGCGCCCAATCCGCTTAGGCTTTTTTTGATACGGCTTCTTTGCTCTCATTATTGGACGATCCTCCGAAACGCATTGTTTCCCGACTCGTTAATCTTTGAAGCCCATTCAACGTGGCTTTCAAGACATTAATGGCGTTATCGCTTCCCAGACTCTTGGTCAAAATATCTTTAATTCCCGAACACTCACAAACGGCACGAACCGCTCCACCCGCAATAACACCCGTACCGGGAACGGCGGGCTTCAGGAGCACCTTCGCTGCCCCATAATGGCCGATGACCTCATGGGGAATCGTGGTTTTCCAAAGCGAAATAGTCATTTGTTTCTTTCTCGCCGCGGCGAGCGACTTTCGAATCGCATCTGAAACTTCGCTCGCTTTTTCAAGCGCATACCCCACTTTTCCTTGGCCGTCTCCCACCACTACTAAAGCACTAAAATTAAAACGCCGGCCGCCTTTTACGACCTTCGCGACGCGATTAATCTGAATGACTTTTTCAAGAGAAGCCCCTTCCATCCCCATGGGAGCACTAGAGGCGTGACTCTCTTCTTTTGTTGTCTCTTTTACCACTTGTTTTTCTTCAGCCAAGGTATCTTCGCTCCTTCTCGTTCTTAAAACTCAAGTCCATTTTCGCGCAGAGCTTCCGCAAACGCTTTAATGCGCCCGTGGAATGCATGTCCTCCACGATCGAAAACAATTTTGGTTACTTTTTTCTTTTTCAACTCTTGGGCAACAAATGCTCCAAATTTTTTTGTAGCCTCTATGTTTCCTGCTTGTTTCTTTTCTTTTACATGAAAACTGGGTTGCAAAGTGGAGCAAGAAAAAAGGGTGCACTCCCCCAAATCATCTACGGCTTGAACGTAAAAATTGAGATGAGAACGATGAACGCACACTCTGGGCCGCTCTGGAGTCCCAATGACTCTTTTCCGAACCCGAGAATGCCGTTTCTTTCGTTTTTCTTCCCTTAAAGCAGCGGTTAACATGGCTTAAGCAGCTGCCTTTCCAGCTTTCCTACGAACTTGTTCATTGGCATAACGGACTCCCTTGCCTTTATAAGGTTCGGGCTCAAAAAACTTTCTAATGTTCGCTGCCACTTGTCCCACCAAAACTTTATCCACTCCCTTAACTACTACGGTAGTAGGTTTTGGAGTTTCAATCTTCACGCCTTCCGGAATCGAATAATCGATCGGATGCGAAAATCCAAGCAAAAGCTGAAGTTTTTTACCTTGCACCTGAGCCTTGAAACCAATTCCTTCAATCTCAAGCGTCTTCGAAAATTCCTGCGTTACTCCCGTAATTATGTTGGCGAGCAAAGTCCGCGTAAGCCCATGAAGCGATCTGTCCTGATTGTTATTCGTCGGCCGCGTGACTGCAACGTGACCATCGGCCACAACTACTTTCATGCGAGGATGAATCTCAAGATCCATCTTTCCTTTTGGGCCTTCCACATGAATCCTAGTCCCAGCAATCTGGATTTTTACGCCTTGGGGAACTGGAATTAATCTTTTACCGACTCGAGACATGGAATCCTCACCAAACCTTACAGAGAAGCTCGCCGCCCACTTTTTGGGTTCGCGCATCCCGGTCTGTCATCACACCTTTGGACGTCGAAAGAATAGCGATCCCCAAACCGCCCAGTACTCTCGGGATTTCCTCAGAGTTAACATACTGACGAATCCCAGGCTTTGAAATGCGAATCAAAGATTGAATGGCCGGCTGTTTCCCTTTCATGTATTTTAAATGAACACGGATAAAACGTTTTGGTTTCTCCTCCACCAATTTGAAATTTTCAATAAAGCCATCCCGCTTCAAGATCTCGGCGATTTTGAGTGTCAGTTTTGAACCGGGAAGGGTAACGTTTGCTTTCCCCGCACGGGCGGCATTGCGAATCTGAGTTAAAAAATCAGCTATTGGATCGGTTGGAACTGCCATTCTTTCTCCTTCACATTACCAACTTGATTTTGTGACGCCGGGAATCAGGCCTTGACTTGCAAGTTCCCGAAAACAAATCCGGCAAAGCGCAAATCTCCGAATATAACCGCGCGGACGTCCGCAGACCTTACAACGGTGATAACCCTGCACCTTAAATTTTGGTTTTCGTTGTTGCTTAACAATTAAACAAGTCTTTGCCATAAGGTTACTTTCTAAATGGAAACCCAAGCAATTCAAGCAGCCGCTTGGTTTCTTCTTTTCTAGTTGTCGTCGTTACAAATGTGACGTCCATCCCCTGAAGTTTTTTCATCTTGTCATATTCCACTTCAGGAAAAATGATCTGTTCTTGAATGCCCAATGAATAATTCGCGCTTGAATCAAAACTCGACACGGGAAAGCCACGGAAGTCGCGAATTCGAGGCATCGCAACATTAAAGAGACGGTCTAAAAACTCATACATACGGTTTCGACGAAGCGTCACTTTAAGACCGATGGGAGAACCCTCTCTCAACTTAAAACCTGAGATCGACTTCTTGGCTTTTGTAATCACGGGTCTCTGTCCTGTGATCATCCCGAGCTCATGTGCAAGATGCTCCAAAATCTTAATGTCCTGTCCGCCTTCTTTAACTCCCATATTGACCACCACTTTTTCAATTCTGGGAACGGCAAGCGCATTCTTATAATGGAACTCCTTCATCATCGCAGGCACTACCTGTGATCGATAAAGTTCCAAAAACCTTGGAGGTTTTGTTGCCTGAGTTTGAACTGCTGTTTTTACCATGATCTCATTTCCTGTTAGATAATTTCGTTACACTTCTTACAAATACGCTGCTTTGTACCATCGGACAAAAATTGATAGCCCGTACGAGTCACTTTGGAACAGCGAGGGCAAACCAGCTGAACATTGGAAGATTGCATTTTGCCTTCCACCTGCGAGATCCCGCCCTTTGGATTCTGCTGGCTTGGGCGAAGATAAACTTTCATGTAATTCAGTCCTTCAATGAGAATACGGCTTTCTGACGGAAACACACGGAGCACTTTCCCTTTTTTCCCCCGCTCCTTCCCGGTAAGCACCGTAACCATATCCCCTTTTTTAAGTTTCATCCCCCACCACTTTCTTATACACTGAATTATAAATATGACGTTTGTTTTCAATTAATGACGCAAGAACCGATATCAAACTTATTTTTAGAAAGTGGTGGGGGATCATGATCAAACCACCTCTGGCGCAAGCGAAATAATCTTCGCAAAATTGAGATCTCTGAGTTCTCGTGCGACAGGACCAAAAATACGCGTTCCGCGCGGATTTTGCTGATTGTCAATAATCACGATGGCATTCGAATTAAACCGCACAAAAGAGCCGTCGGATCTACGAATTGGATTGCGTGTACGCACGACAACGGCCTTGACGACTTCCCCTTCTTTCACAACCCCATCAGGCGCGGCTTCCTTAATGGAAGCGGTAATGATATCGCCCACCGTCGCAGTTAGTTTCCCGTGGCGTTTCAAAACACCAATCATGGCAACCCGTTTTGCACCTGTATTATCCGCAATTTCAAGGATCGAACGTATTTGAATCATAGGGACTCATCCAGCCTTAACTGATCGAACTAATCACTTCTACCAATTTCCATCGCTTGCTTTTGGAGATTGGTTTTGTTTCTGCAATACGAACTTTATCGCCGACTTTAGCTAATTTCTTCGCATCATGAACTGGATACCGCTTCCTCACCCGAATCACCTTTTTATAAGCGGGGTGCTGCACCAGACGTGTGATCTGTACCACAGTGGTCTTGTCCATTTTGCTGCTTAAAACGATTCCAACTTGTTCTTTTGGATGACGCTCAGCCATTTTTCTTCCCTCCGGGCCTATCGGCCCGTAGTGCTGGAGGAAGTTCCATTTCTCTTTTTACCGTAAGTACTTTTGCGAGATCGCGCTTTGTTTTTCGCAATTTGGAAAGGTCTTCCAGTTTTGCCAGTTTTGCATCAAAACGAAGTTGAAAGAGCTCTTTCTTGAGCGCTTCTGACTTTTCGCTTAACTCATCTACTGAAAGCGACCTCAAATCTTTTGCCTTGAGTGTTGGCATTTTAAACTCCTCCCCGCTTCACAAACCGAGTACGAAAAGGAAGTTTATGGGCGCATAGGCGCAATGCGGGACGCGCTAAGCTTTCAGGAATGCCTCCCATTTCAAAAAGAACCCGCCCTGGTTTGACCACCGCCACATAATATTCGGGTGCACCTTTTCCTTTTCCCATACGCGTTTCCGCCGGCTTCTTCGTATAAGATTTGTCAGGAAATATCCGAAGCCACACCTTCCCGCCCCGCTTCACGTGCCGCGTCAGCGCAACACGAGCCGCTTCAATTTGGATCGCCGTGAGCCAGCCGTGCCCGACAGCCTTGAGACCAAAATCACCAAAGTTGATCGCGTTCCCATTGGTTGCAATCCCGCGCCTCTTACCACGATGCTGCTTTCTGAATTTAACTCGTTTCGGCATCAGTGACATAAATCAATCCTTAAACTCCTTCGCTCGGTTTTGCCACAGTCGTCTCACTCGCCTGAGACTCTGATCCTGCCTGTATCTGGGGCGGAGCAGGAGTAGAAGCGGTTTCTTTCTCCTTGGACTCTTTATGACTTTCTTTGCTCGGCTTGATGGATGCCATCAATTTTTCTTGCTCCAATTCTCTCTCCTTGGCCCGTTTCACTTCTTCTTTCTTGACCAAAATGTCGCCATGGTAAATCCAAACCTTTACGCCAATCGTCCCATAGGTTGTGAACGCTTCAGCAAATCCATAAGTCACATCCGCGCGGAACGTGCTCAAGGGAACTTTGCCTTCCTTATAACCCTCTCCTCGTGCGATCTCAGTACCGCCCAAGCGGCCTTTGCACTGAATTTTGATTCCCAGCCCGCCCTTTGCGAGCGAACTTGAAACCGCTTTCTTCATCGCCTTTCTAAATGCGACGCGTTTTTCGAGTTGCAACGCTACATTTTCGGCAACCAATTGAGCATTCGTTTGAGGAACCTCCACCTCTTTAATGTCCAAGTACACTTCACTTGAGGTCAGATTGGAAACTTCATCCCGAATTCGGTTAATTTCCTGACCCCCGCGGCCAATAATCAAACCTGGGCGAGCCGTATAAATCCAAATTCGAATTTTCCCTGTGGAACGCTCAATTAAAACATCTGCAACGCCAGCCATTCGGAGTTTCTCCTTGAGAAACTTACGAATTTTAAGGTCTTCATGAAGAAGACGGCTGAAATCCTTCCGGGCAAACCACTTTGCTTTCCAATCCCTGATGTAACCAAGCCTCAATCCATATGGATGTGTTTTTTGACCCACGACAACTCCTATTTAGCTCCCGCGCCTACCGCTTGCTTTTCTTTTTTCCCTCCGGGCTTATCAGCCCGTAGGGCCGGAGGCTTTCCAAATATTTTCTTGCTCTTCGTTTTTGTCTCTTGCGTATCGGTTTTGGCGGCCGAAACAGGCAATTCCTTTTCGCCCAAAACAACGGTTAGATGAGACATTCGTTTTAAAATCACATCGGCTCGGCCCATCGAACGCGGCATATAACGTTTGAGGGACGGCCCGCCATCGGCCTTAATTTCTCGAATGAAAAGACGATTCTCATCCATTTTTTTCACCTTGGCATTTGCCTGAGCACTCTTAAGCGTCTTGGCCACAAGCTTTGCGCCCTTTTGTTTGAGCGTAGACAAAACGGCAAAGGCGGTGGTGACAGGCTTATACCGTACGGTGTCAATCACCAGCCTCAATTTCCGAGGTGAGACTCTTAAATATCGTGTAATAGCTTTTGCTTCCATCATGAGTTGTATTAAGTCTTCGCTTGGGCAGCAAGCGCTTTTGCCTTATCTTGTGCCGAGCTGTGTTTCTTAAAGGTCCGAGTCGGTGAAAATTCGCCCAGTTTGTGCCCAACCATATTTTCCGTTACAAACACGTTGTGAAAGACCTTTCCATTATGAACGGCGAGGGTGGCACCTACAAAATCGGGTGTGATCGTTGAACGTCTCGACCAAGTTTTAATGGGTTTCCGATCGCGCGTTTTCTGAGCCACTTGAACTTTGATCAAAAGATGCTCGTCCACAAACGCACCTTTCTGAGATGAACGACCCACGTTTACACCCTCCTATCCTTCACAATATAACGATTCGAAGTTTTGTTCCGCTTTCTCGTTTTAAGACCCTTGCTGAGCTGTCCCCACGGACTGCAAGGATGGCGGCCACCTGATGTTTTGCCTTCACCGCCGCCAAGCGGATGATCCACTGGATTCATGGCAACGCCACGCGTCGTCGGACGAACGCCAAGCCAACGCTTACGACCTGCCTTACCATACGAAATATTTTCATGATCAATATTAGAACACTGGCCTATGGTGGCATAGGCATCCAGCTTCACCATTCGAATCTCGCCTGACGGAAGTTTAATATGGGCATACTCATTTTCCTTGGCCATAATTCGCGCGAGCGCTCCCGCTGAGCGGACCAATTTTCCGCCGCGGCCAGGCTCAAGTTCAATGTTGTGCACCGGAGTGCCTTCCGGAATGTTTCGAAGCGGCAGATGATTGCCCACTTTTGCTTCCGCATTCAAACCACTTGCCACTCGCTCTCCTACTTTCAGCCCATCGGGAGCTAAAATATAGGCTTTTTCCCCATCCTGATATTCGATCAAGGCAATCCGCGCAGTTCGATTGGGATCATATTCGATGGTGAGAACGGTAGCTTCGACATCGTGTTTCGCACGGTTAAAATCAATCAAACGCAAACGGCGCTTGTGACCGCCGCCCTTATGGTAGGTAGTGATATGTCCGTACAAATTTCGTCCGCCCGTGCGCTTCTTAATTTCCGTAAGCGGCTTATAGGGCTCGGTAGCGGTAATCTCCAAGAAATCATATCCGCTTCCAAAACGTCTGGTCGGTGTTGTGGGTTTAAATTTAATGAGCGCCATGGTAATAACCTTACGTTAATTCAATCTTGTGGCCTTCTTTTAAAGTCACGATGGCTTTTTTCCAATCGGGAGTTTGTCCGGGCTGATACCGCACCCGTTTCCATTTCCCGCCGGTCACCATCGTATTGACTTTGGCCACTTTCACGTTAAAAATCCGTTCGACCGCCTCTCGAATTTCATGCTTCTGGGCGTGGGGGTGAACTCGGAAAAAGTATTTATGCGCTTTCTCCTGCTTTGTCCCCTTTTCGGTCACGAGTGGTTCTTGAAGCACATCATAAAGATTCATCCCAACCACCTGTTTTGCTGCCGCAGGCAGATTTTTTTACAAACTTCAGAAAAAAATTGGCCCTTTGGGCCAAAAGCAGGTGGTGGGATCACGATTTCACTCCTTGAGCCACAAGCTCGGGTACAAGCAAAGCCCGCTTTTCCAAAATCGGAACGGCTTTGGTTTCAATCAAAAGTTTTCTGCGTCTTTGAATATGATAAGCATTAACATCTCGCGCGAGCCGAATAGAAAATAGTTCTTTTACGTTGCGAGATGCCCGCTTCAGATTTTCATCGAGCGACTCTACAATAAAGAGCGTTCTTGAGTCTTTGAGCCCAAGCGCTTCAATGACCCCAATCAATTCCTTGGTTTTCGCCTGTTTCAAGTTGGCATCTTCTAAAAGAAGAAGGTCGTTCTCCTGATTCTTAAGACTTAAAGCAGAAACCAAAGCGGCCTGCCTCATGCTGCTCGGAAGATCCGTATCGTAATCTCTGGGATGGGGGCCAAAGGTTGTACCGCCGCCTCTCCAAATGGGAGAACGCCTTGAGGAATGGCGTGCACGTCCCGTGCCCTTTTGTTTCCAAGGTTTTTTCCCGCCGCCGCGCACCTCGGCGCGTTCCTTCGTGTCATGCGTTCCACGCCTTTGATTGCCGGCATAAGCGGTCAAAACGAGTTGAAGCAAACGCTGGTTCACAGGAGCTTGGAACACCGAATCATTCAGCTCCATTTCTCCGGCTTTTTTACCATCCTTTTGATAAATAATTGATTTCGCCATAACAAACCTGATGCCTACTTTTTCTCTGCGGGTTGAGCACCAGCAGCAGCGGGTTTCTTTTTGGCCGCTTCTGCCGTCTTTTTCGCTTTGGTCATCGGGATTTTCTTTTCAGGCATCTTAACTTCATCCATGGGCTCACCCGGGAATTTCCATTTGCGCGGGCGTTTCTTTTTAATCGCTTCGCGAACAATCACATACCCATTTTCAGACCCTGGTACTGCGCCTCGCACGGCCATAAGATGATGCTCAATGTCTATTTTTTCAACGATCAGATTCTGAACCGTTGCACGCATATTCCCCATCTGGCCTGGCATTCTCATTCCTTTGACCACACGCGATGGAAATGAAGAAGCGCCGATCGATCCTGCTACGCGTCCAAACATTGATCCGTGACCTGCTCCCCCACCTTTAAAATGATGCCGCTTCACCACCCCTTGAAATCCTTTTCCGATCGAAGTCCCAATGACATCCACCACATCTCCCGCCGAAAAATTATTCACATGAAGCTCTTTGCCAGCCTCGAGACCTTCGATATTCTCGGTTCGAATCTCACGAATAAAACGTACAGGTTTTGCATTCCCCTTCTTAAAATGACCTAGTTCAGCACGATTAGCGCGCGATTCCTTCTTCTGATCAAAACCAAGCTGAACCGCCTGGTAACCATCGGTTTCTTTCTTTTTCACTTGAAGAATTGCACAAGGACCGACCTCAAGCACGGTCACAGGCATACGATGTCCGCGCTGGTTGAATATTTGAGTCATGCCCACTTTTTTCCCAAGTAAACCAATCATCGTTTAGTCCTATAATTTAATTTCAACGTCGACGCCTGCGGGAAGCGCCAATTTCATAAGTGCATCTACCGTTCGAGCAGTCGGTTCTGTAATTTCGAGAAGCCTCTTATGGGTTCTCATTTCAAATTGTTCGCGTGCCTTTTTATCAATCGTAGGGCCTTTGAGTACAGTCGTCTTCCACGTATCCGTTGGAAGTGGAATCGGACCAACGACATGAGCGCCGGTCATTTTTACCGTGTTCACAATCTCGTGAATGGATTGATCCAGAATCCTATGATCGTAAGCTCTTAATTTGATTCGTACTTTTTCTTTAACCATTATTGCAATATCTCCGTCACCACTCCCGCCCCGACCGTCTTGCCGCCTTCACGGATCGCGAAGCGCAGGTCTTTTTCCATGGCCACCGGGGTAATCAGTTCAACTTCGATGGCGACATTATCCCCCGGCATGACCATTTCCACCCCTTTGGGAAGGGTGGCCACTCCGGTGACGTCGGTGGTTCTAAAATAGAATTGGGGTCGGTAACCCGTGAAGAAGGCCGTGTGGCGTCCCCCTTCTTCTTTGGTCAGGATATAGGCTTGACCTTTGAATTTCGTGTGGGGGGTGACCGAATTGGGTTTCGCTACCACCATCCCGCGTTCCAGATCCTTCTTTTCAATGCCTCTTAAGAGGAGACCCACATTGTCCCCCGCTTGGGCGTCATCTAAGAGCTTGCGAAACATTTCAATTCCGGTGACGGTGGTTTTGGTGGATTTGGGTCTTAAGCCTACCACTTCAACTTCATCGTTCACTTTAATCTGACCGCGTTCGACGCGTCCCGTCCCCACGGTGCCGCGACCTGAGATCGAGAAGACGTCTTCCACGGGCATCAGGAAGGGCTTCTCGGTATCCCGTTTGGGGGTCGGAATATAGGAGTCAATGGCCTCCATGAGTTTTGAAATCGGCTCTTGGGCTTTCGCGTCCTCTGGGTGTTCCATGGCTTTTAAGGCTGAGCCACGGATCACGGGAATTTCATCGCCTGGGAATTCATATTTTTTAAGGAGGTCACGGACTTCAAGTTCCACTAGATCTAAGAGCTCGGGGTCATCCACCGCATCACATTTATTTAAGAAGACAACGATTTTCGGGACACCCACTTGACGAGCAAGCAGAATGTGCTCCCGGGTTTGAGGCATGGGGCCGTCGGCGGCTGAGACCACGAGGATCGCTCCATCCATTTGGGCAGCCCCCGTGATCATGTTCTTGATGTAGTCGGCATGACCCGGGCAGTCCACATGGGCATAATGGCGCTTATCCGTTTGATATTCGACATGGGCGACTGCGATCGTAATCCCGCGTTCCTTTTCTTCCGGAGCATTATCAATCGAGTCAAAGGCACGGGCTTCGGCCATTCCCTTCTTCGCGAGCACTAAGGTGATGGCGCTCGTTAGCGTGGTTTTGCCGTGATCAACGTGTCCAATGGTTCCCACGTTCACATGGGGCTTGGTGCGCTCAAATTTTTCTTTGGCCATGAATGGGTCTCCTTTATTTATTAGAACTTCCTTCGATAATTGCTTTGGCAATATTCATTGGTATTTCCCGATAACTATGAAATTCCATTGGGGACGGCGTGGCGCGTCCTTGAGAAAGCGAACGGATCGCACTGGCAAATCCGAACATTTCCATTAGCGGGGCGAGAGCCTTCACAAATTTTACGTTGCCACGATTTCCCATTTCTTGGATGACGCAGCGTCTTGAATTAAGATCTCCAATAATCGCCCCCATGTTCTCTTCTGGAACAATGACTTCTATCACCATAATCGGTTCAAGCAAAACGGGATGGGCTCTTTTAACTGCTTCTTTCAACCCCATTGAACCCGCAATTTTAAAAGCGATTTCTGAAGAGTCCACATCGTGGTAAGATCCGTCATAGAGCGTCACTTTGACATCCAAAATTGGATATCCCGCTAATACGCCGCCTTGGCACGCTTCCCGTACTCCGGCCTCAACTGCTGGGACGTATTCTCTTGGAATTGCACCCCCTACGACTTTATTGACAAATTCAACTCCTTTGCCGCGCTCTTGCGGTTCGATTGCCAACAAACAGTGACCGTATTGACCGCGTCCACCCGTTTGGCGGATGTATTTGCCTTCCGCCTTGGCAGAGTTTTTGATGGTTTCTTTAAACGCCACTTGAGGCTTTCCAACATTGGTCTGAACCCCGTATTCCCGAAACATCCGGTCTACAATAATTTCAAGATGAAGCTCTCCCATCCCGGAAATAATGGTCTGGCCTGTTTCCTCATTCGACTTAATTCGAAACGTGGGATCTTCCTGCGCCATCCGCTGAAGCGTTTGTGAAAGTTTGTCCCGATCAGCTTTCGTTTTCGGTTCTACGGCAAGCGAAATCACGGGTTCAGGAATGAAAAGTGATTCTAGAATAATAGGATGCGCTTCATCACAAAGCGTATCACCCGTCTTGAGATCTCTAAGGCCGACTACCGCCACAATATTTCCAGCACCCGCCTCTTCGATTTCTTCACGCTTATTGGCGTGCATGAGAAGCATGCGGCCGATGCGTTCTTTTGTTCCTTTCGATGCATTTGATACATAAGTTCCTGATCGCAATACACCTGAATAGATCCGAACGTAGGCAAAGTTTCCGCCACCCGCAAACCGGTCTGCAGCCAACTTAAAGACAAGGCCTGAAAAAGGTTCTTTCTCGTCGGGGTGACGCTCAATTTCTTGATCACTCTTCGGGTCTTTACCTTTGATCGCCGGTACGTCAAGAGGGGAAGGCAGATAGTCCACCACTGCGTCCAGCAATTGCTGGACACCTTTATTTTTATAAGAAGAACCACAAATCACAGGAAGAATTTTAATCGCAACGGTTGCCTTTCGAATGCCCGCTTTGAGTTCCTCAACGCTCGGCTCTTGCCCCTCAATAAATTTGTGCATGACAGCATCATCGTGCTCACCTACTTTTTCAATCAGAAATTCACGTGCCTTTTTAGCTGCTTCTTGATCTTCCGCCGGAATGTCAACTTCATCAAATTGAGCTCCTAGTGTTTCATCATGAAACACGCATGCCTTCATTTGCACCAAGTCAATCACACCTTTGAAGTAATCTTCCTTACCGAGAGGGAGCTGTAATGGAACTGCGTTAGCGCCCAGCCGATCTTTCATCTGTTCCACACAGGATTCGAACGCAGCGCCGACCCGGTCCATTTTATTAACGTAAGAGATGCGGGGAACATGATAACGTTCTGCCTGACGCCAAACGGTTTCGGATTGGGGTTCAACTCCTTCTACCGCGCCAAAGAGACAAACTGCGCCGTCGAGGACACGCATCGAACGCTCCACTTCGATTGTGAAGTCGACGTGACCCGGTGTATCAATAATGTTAATGCGGCAATCGTGCCAAAAACAGGTAGTGGCAGCGGAGGTAATTGTAATCCCGCGCTCTTGCTCTTGTTCCATCCAGTCCATCACGGCAGTCCCTTCATGCACCTCGCCGATCTTATGCGTTTTCCCGGTGTAATAGAGAATGCGCTCCGTCGTCGTGGTCTTCCCTGCGTCAATATGCGCTGCGATCCCAATATTGCGGATCTTCGCTAGCGGAAAATGTATTTTCTTTTCTGTTGCTTCGGCCATTTGAATTACCATCGATAATGAGCGAACGCTCGGTTGCTTTCTGCCATTTTGTGCGTATCTTCGCGCTTCTTAATGGCTGCACCTGTTCGGTTATAAGCATCTAAAATTTCGGTCGCCAATTTCTCTCTCATGGGCATGCCATGCCGATCCCGCGCAAAGGTCCGCATCCATCTCATGGCAAGAGCGCTCCCGCGCTCGGGACGAACACTGACAGGAACTTGATACGTTGCTCCCCCTACACGGCGAGATTTCGTCTCCAGCAGCGGGCGTGCATTGTCGAGCGCTTGTTTGAACACTTCAAGCGGCTCTTTGCCCGTCTTCTCTTTGAGCACGTCAAAAGCGCCGTAGAGGATTCCTTCTGCGGTCGACTTTTTGCCGCGCTCCATGACAATATTGATCATCTTCGCGACCAAAATATTTTTATACTTTGGATCCGGTAAAATTCTTCTCTTGGCTGCTCTACGTCTTCTCATAGTTCACTTAAGATTTTGGCGTCTTTGCCCCGTATTTCGAACGTGACCGATGCCGTTCTTGGACGCCGCTCGCATCTAACTTTCCACGCACAATGTGATACCGAACGCCAGGAAGATCTTTTACACGACCGCCTCGAACGAGTACGATGGAGTGTTCCTGAAGGTTGTGTCCAACCCCAGGAATATAAGCGGTCACTTCATGACCGTTCGTCAGTCGTATCCGAGCAATCTTTCTCAGCGCCGAGTTCGGCTTCTTTGGCGTCTGGGTTCGCACAATTAAGCAAACACCTTTGCGAAAAGGTGAGCTTTGAAGCGCGGGTGACTTCGTGCGATTCTTGAATTTTTTCCGCCCAAATCTAATTAACTGATTAATCGTCGGCATCCGTATCCTCAACTTTTAACGCTTCTGCTTTCTCTCCTTCTGCGGACTTTTCTAGCGGAGCAACTGCAGCCGGGGAATTAGGATCTGGTTCTCCCAAAGTCACGGTAAACTTGTGATAGGTAGGAAATCCTGTCCCAGCAGGAATTAAATGCCCCATAATCACATTCTCTTTCAGACCTAAGAGATGATCTCTTTTTCCGCTCGAAGCCGCATCGGTCAGCACGCGAGTAGTCTCTTGGAAACTCGCTGCCGAAATGAAGCTGTCGGTGCTTAAGGATGCTTTGGTAATTCCCAGGAGAATCGGAACGGCTTTGGCGGGTTGCTTGCTCTTTTTCATCAGCTTTTCATTTTCTTCCTGAAACTTGATACGGTCTACTTGAGATCCCACCAGAAATTCAGAATCGCCTGGCTCTTCAATTTTTACTTTGCGGAGCATCTGTCTTACAATCACTTCCACATGCTTATCGTTAATTTTGACCCCCTGCAAACGATAAACTTCTTGAACACCATTGACCAAATACTCTTGAAGTTTCCGCTCTCCTGAAACGCGCAAAATATCCTGCGGGACAACAGGCCCATCTACAAGTTGCTGACCTGCAACCACACGATCGCCACGGTAGACATTTAAGTGTTTTCCGTGCGGAATTAAGTAACTCTTTGTCATACCGGTTGGGCTCTTCACGACAATCTTCCTTTGGCCTTTCACGACTTCCCCAAATTCAACCACACCATCAATTTCAGAAATGATTGCAGGATTTTTGGGTTTGCGAGCTTCAAAAAGTTCCGCCACGCGAGGAAGACCGCCTGTAATATCTCTGGTTTTTGCGATTTTTCTAGGAGTTTTCGCGATAAGCGTACCGCTGGTCACCATCTGGCCATCCTTTACCACAATGTGAGCAGCAGTTGGAATCGGATAAAAAGCGAGAATGTCGTTGGTTTCACTCGTGATTAAAATCTGGGGATGTAAATCTTCTTTGTGCTCAATAATGACGCGCTCAAACAAACCTGTCGTGGCGTCCATTTCTTCGTTCATCGTAACGCCCACCTTAATATCTTCGAAGCGCACCTTACCCGTTATTTCTGTGAAAATAGGCACCATGTAAGGATCCCATTTCACGAAGATTGCGTCCTTTTCCACCTGATCTTCTTCTTTAAAACTCAGAATAGCTCCTGTAGGAATGGTATAGCGTTCAAGTTCGCGCCCAGATTCATCGTGAATCGTCACTTGACCGCTTCGGTTAAGTACGATCTCTTCGCCTGATTTGGTTGTCACAATCTTCAAATTGTGATATTGGAGCTTGCCGGCATTCCGAGCCTTAAAATAAGATTGTTCGACCACGCGGGAGGCCGTACCACCAATGTGGAAAGTTCTCATCGTAAGCTGAGTGCCAGGTTCACCAATCGACTGAGCAGCAATGACGCCTACTGCTGTACCCAATTCAACCATTCGGTTCACACCAAGATCGCGGCCATAACACTTGATGCAAACCCCGCGTTTCGCTTCACAAGTCAGCACAGAGCGAATCCGAAGTTTTTCGATTCCAAGTTCTTCAAGCCGATCCGCAATGGTTTCGGTAATATCTTCACCTGCTTTCACAATGGGTTGATCCGTCACCACATCCACAATACTATCCAAAGCAACACGACCTAAAATACGTTCCTTTAAACTGACAACAATTTCATCGCCTTCGTAAGCAGGCTCGATGAAAATACCGTTCAACGTCCCGCAATCTTCTTCCATAATAATCACATCTTGCGCTACGTCCACCAGACGCCGGGTCAAATAACCAGAGTCCGCGGTTTTGAGTGCTGTATCAGCCAAACCTTTGCGTGCACCGTGCGTAGAGATAAAATATTCAAGCACGGTAAGGCCTTCTCTAAAATTGGCCGTGATCGGGTTTTCAATAATTTCACCTGACGGCTTCGCCATAAGACCTCTCATGCCTGCCAGTTGACGTATTTGCTGTTTCGAACCTCGAGCACCTGAATCCGCCATCATGAAGATAGGATTGAACGTATCCAGCTCTTCAAACATACGATCCGAAACCTGATCGGTAGTGTGAGTCCAAATATCGATCACCTTGTTATGACGTTCGCCATCAGTGATGAGACCATTTTTGTACTGGCTTTCAATCTGAGAAACGTCATGATGCGCTGCTTCAAGCATTTTTAACTTATCTTTCGGGATTTGGATGTTATCGATACCAATCGAAATTCCAGAACGGGTTGCTTCTTCGAAACCAAGTGTTTTAAGACGGTCCAAAAGAAGAATTGTCTCATGATGACCAAACTGGCGGTAACACTCGGCAATGACACGAGAAATTTTGGACTTATCCATCGCATCGTTGACAAAATGGAATCCCTTCGGAAGTACCTCATTAAAGAGGATCCGCCCCATCGTGGTCTCCACCACTTCGCCGTTTGCAAGCCTCAGTTTACAAGGAGCATGTTTTTCAATTTCATCATCTTGATAAGCCGTAATTGCCTCTTCAGCGTCGGCAAACAAACATCCCTCACCCTTCGCCCCAGTTCTTTTCTTTGTGAGGTAATAAATACCTAGCACGATATCCTGTGAAGGGGTGGCAATCGGCGACCCATTCGCTGGTGAAAAAATGTTGTTCGCCGAAAGCATGAGGAGTCTGGCTTCCATTTGGGCTTCCATGGAAAGCGGAATGTGAACTGCCATTTGATCACCGTCAAAATCTGCGTTGAAAGCGGCACAAACAAGCGGATGAATCCGAATTGCCTTTCCTTCAATCAAAACTGGTTCAAAAGACTGAATGCCCAAACGATGGAGCGTTGGCGCACGATTGAGAAGTATAGGATGCTCATGAATCACTTCTTCCAAAATATCCCAAACTTCGGGTTTTACACGTTCCACCATCTTCTTGGCAGATTTAATTGTATGAACATGACCACGCTCTTTAAGTTTCCGAATAATAAAGGGTTCAAAAAGCTCAAGTGCCATCTTCTTGGGAAGACCACATTGGTGAAGCTTCAGTTCCGGACCAATCACAATCACCGAACGGCCTGAATAATCGACACGTTTTCCAAGCAAGTTCTGCCTGAAACGTCCTTGCTTGCCTTTGAGCATGTCACTTAAAGATTTCAGTGGCCGGTTCCCAGCACCCAAAACGGGCCTGCCATGGCGGCCGTTGTCGAACAGAGCATCCACCGCTTCTTGAAGCATGCGCTTTTCATTTCGGATGATGACATCAGGCGCTTTAAGTTCCAGAAGTTTTCGCAATCGGTTATTTCGGTTGATCACACGGCGATAAAGATCATTTAAATCACTCGTGGCAAACCGGCCTCCGTCTAAAGCCACCAAAGGTCTCAAATCAGGTGGTATGACAGGAATCGAGTCCAAAATCATCCAAGCAGGATTGTTTCCGGAATGTCTGAAAGACTCGATAATTTTCAAAATTTTAATCGCACGGGCGCGGGCTTGTTTGGACTTGGAGGTTTTCACCTGTCTTTGATATTTCTGAACCAACTTATCGAGTTCCAGCGTGCCAAGAAGCTCTCTCACCGCTTCCGCTCCCATCTGAGCGGTGAAGCTTCCCGGACCATATTGTTCCACCGCTTTTTGATGTTCTTCTTCTGTCAAAAGCTGTTTCTTTTTAAGAGGAGTTTCTTTGGGATCAACCACAACATATTCTTCGTAATAGAGGACTTTTTCGAGGGCGCGGGCGCTTAAATCAAGGAGGTTTCCAATGCGGGAGGGCATGGTTTTGAAAAACCAAATATGGGAAACAGGGGTCACCAAATCAATATGTCCCATTCGCTCGCGACGAACCTTCGACTGGGTCACTTCTACGCCGCACCGATCGCAGATAACACCCTTGTGCTTAATACGCTTATACTTACCGCAACTACATTCCCAGTCACGAGTAGGACCGAAAATCCGTTCACAGAAAAGACCATCCTTTTCAGGCTTGAGCGTCCTGTAGTTGATCGTTTCCGGTTTTTTCACTTCTCCGCGAGACCAGGAACGAATGACGTCGGGCGAAGCAATTCTAATCGTTACTGAATCAAATGTATTGATCTCGTCATAATTCATCTTGGATTCCCCTTTGCGTATCCATTACGCAATTCCCAATTTCTCTTTCGCCTTTTCTTTGCGGTCTTCCTTCTTAGACACTTTTAACTCCCGCGCTTGGGCGGCACGAAATTTTTTCTCTGGAACTACATCAAGCGCTAAACTTTGCAATTCTTTCACAAGCACATTAAATGATTCTGGCGTTCCTGCTTGAAGTGCGGGCTCGCCTTTCACAATGGCCTCGTACACTCGGGTACGACCAATCACATCGTCACTTTTCACCGTCAGAAGCTCCTGAAGTGTGAACGCAGCACCGTAAGCCTCAAGCGCCCAAACTTCCATTTCTCCGAACCGCTGACCGCCAAATTGAGCCTTACCGCCGAGCGGTTGCTGAGTCACGAGCGAATAGGGTCCAATCGAGCGAGCATGAATCTTATCATCCACCATGTGAGCTAGTTTCATCATATAGATGAACCCCACGGTGATTTTCCCATCGAATGGGAGGCCGGTTCGACCGTCATAAATCTTTACCTTCCCATCTTCAGGAAGCTTTGCCTCCCGAAGCATTACCTTGATCTCGTTTTCGGTCGTCCCGCTGAAGACAGGTGTTTCCAAATGAAGCCCGAGCACTTTACCCGCCCAACCCAAATGAGTCTCCAAAATCTGCCCTACGTTCATTCGGGAAGGAACGCCTAGTGGATTGAGGACAATCTCAACCGGAGTGCCGTCGGGAAGAAAGGGCATATCCTCAGGTGGCAGAATCTTGGCAATCACACCTTTATTTCCATGCCGACCTGCCATCTTGTCACCTACGGAAATTTTCCGCTTGGAACAAACGTAAACGACCACTCTCTTGATTACGCCCGGCGGAAGTTCGTCACCTTTCTTAACGCGATCAACTTCGCGGGCGCGTTCTTCAACCAACTCGTCAATTTCATCGCCCCAAACACGGGCAATTTTGCGCACGTTTTCCTCCAGCTCAGGGTCTTCGTCAATTCGAATGGACTCCCAATCACAACGTTCGAGTTTCTTAAGGTCCTTTTTCTCGATCGTGCGCCCCGAGCGAATCAAAACCTCTCCGAGTACTTCATCCACAAGATCTTCAGAAAGTTTCTTTCCCGATACCATAGAGGAGATCTTCACAAAACGTTCATGGCGAAGGGTGTCGATACGTTTCTGATAACGCTCTTTAATATCTTCAATCTCCTTGGTTTCCTGGCGCTTTTCTTCTCGCGTCTTGGCCTTCAGCTCTTTTCGCTGAAATACTTTTACATCCACGACAATCCCTTCTACCCCTGGCGGAACCGTAAGCGAGGCATCCCGCACATCTCCCGCTTTTTCTCCAAAGATTGCGCGGAGAAGTTTTTCTTCAGGAGAAAGTTCGGTTTCGGATTTTGGTGTAATTTTCCCGACCAAAATATCTCCTGGTTTTACCTCAGCGCCAACCCGAACAATACCCTCTTCATCAAGGTCCTTAAGTGCTTCTTCGCTCACATTCGGAATATCGCGCGTAATTTCTTCATTTCCAAGCTTTGTATCACGCGCTTCAATCTCAAACTCCTCGATATGAAGGGAGGTATACTTATCTTCCATTAATAGCTTCTCGCTGATGATGATGGCATCTTCAAAGTTGTAGCCACGCCAGGGAAGGAAAGCGACTAGAACATTGCGGCCCAAAGCAAGTTCCCCTTGACTTGTCCCAGCACCGTTGGCGATGACATCACCGCGCTTTATTTTTTGACCGACTTCAACGAGAGGTCTTTGATTGATGCACGTTCCTGCATTGGATCTTTCAAATTTCTTGAGCTTATACACCAAATCATCAATCACGATTTCATGTGAGGAAACCGCTTTTACCGTGCCTCGCGCTTTCGCTACCACCGTTGCTCCCGAATCCCGTGCAACTCGATATTCCATACCCGTCCCAACAATCGGTGCTTCAGTCTCCATTAAAGGGACGGCTTGCCGTTGCATGTTTGATCCCATGAGTGCCCGGTTTGCGTCATCGTGTTCCAAAAATGGAATCAAAGCGGCCGCCACGCTGACAAGTTGCCTTGGCGAAACATCCACGTAATCAATTTCGGTTGGTTCTTTCTTCAGAAAATCACCGCGATATCGAGTGGGAACCGGGGTTTCTGTGAAATTACCGTGTTTGTCTAAATGTTGCGTGGCGGGAGCGATCGAATATTTATCTTCTTGATCGGCGGTCAGATATTCGATTTTATTAGTGACTCGGCCTTTTTCGACTTTGCGATAAGGGCTTTCCAGAAATCCAACGTCATTGACGCGCGCAAAAGTACTCAAAGAAGCAATCAAACCGATGTTTGGACCTTCAGGCGTTTCGATGGGGCAAATTCGACCGTAGTGAGAAGGATGAACATCACGGACTTCAAAACCCGCACGCTCGCGCGATAGACCGCCAGGACCTAAAGCAGACAGCCTTCTCTTATGAGTTAGTTCTGCAAGAGGGTTGGTCTGATCCATAAATTGAGAAAGCTGGCTTCTGCCGAAGAAATCTTTAATGGAAGCTGAAATTAGCTTCGGATTAATGAGATTGTGAGGCATGGCCGCATCCAAATCATAAATGGACATGCGTTCAAGCGCGGAACGTTTCATACGGGCAAGGCCTACTCGGAACTGATTCTGGAGAAGTTCTCCAACAGATCTGATGCGACGATTACCTAAATGATCGATGTCATCCACTTTCAGCTCACCGCTCCTAAGTTTCAAAAGTGCCCGCACGACTTGGAGGACGTCTTCTGAGCGAAGCGTGGTTTCATCGATGGGAACGTCGAGATCTAATTTTCGGTTCAGCATAAAGCGGCCCACCGTTCCTAAATCGTAACGTTGGGGATCATGGAACAGTTTCTCCACCAAATCACGAGCACTTTCAGGAGTCGGCGGATCGCCAGGACGAACACGCCGGTAAATCGCGACTTGAGCCTCCTCTTGATTCTTGTACGGATCACGCTCAAGCGTATTCACAATCGCATAATCTTCGCTGAAGGGCCTTACGATTTCGATGTCAGAAACGTTGTGATCGGCAAGTGTATTCAGCAACTCTTTCGTTAATTTGAGACCTGCGGTCGCAATGACGTCCTTCGATTTGCTGTCGACCACATCTTTCGAAAGAATAGCGCTTTCTAATTTCTTAAAAGAGGCGCGGTTAAAATCCTTAATTTTCTCGGCTTGATAAAGGGATTTCAAAATGTCGTGGTTGGTAGAAAAACCAAGCGCCCTGAGAAGTGTGGTGGCTAAAATTTTCCGTCTTCCATCAATATAAGCGTAGAGCACATCGTTGATATCGCCCTCAAATTCAATCCAAGCCCCGCGGTAAGGAATGATTCGGACGCTATAAAGACGCTTCCCGCTGGGATGAGCTGTCTCTTCAAGGGAAACACCGGGTGAACGATGAAGCTGGCTGACAATCACGCGTTCAGCACCATTAATAATGAACGTGCCGGTTTCGGTCATGAGCGGAAGTTCACCAATATAAACTTCTTGTTCCTTTGCAATTCCCTTGCGCACGAGGCGGAGTTTCACCTTGAGCGGTGCCGCATAAGTCATCGCTCGCTTGTGGCATTCAGCCATGGAATATTTGGGTTTTCCAAGGTTATAACCCAAGTATTCGAGTCGACAGCTTCCATCAAAACTTTCGATCGGAAAGGAATCTTGAAATGCGGCTTCAAGCCCCTGCCTTTTTCGACGGCGTTTGGCACGGTCGGTTTGCAGAAACTGCTCATAGGATTTAATTTGGATCTCAACTAGATTTGGAAGTTCGATACAATCCTGAATCTTTGAGAAACTCTTACGTTTTATCAGTGACGTCATTTAGATAGTCTCCTTGGCTAAGCCAACAGAAATCATTGTCATTCTGAGCCCCCGTACGGGGCGAAGAATCTCCACGCTTAGATCCTTCGCTTCGCTCAGGATGACCCTTTCAGGGTCACTTAATCTCAACTTTTGCGCCGGCAGCTTCAAGGGTGGCCTTGATCTTCGCCGCTTCTTCTTTGGAAGCGTTGTCCTTAATCACTTTCGGAGCTGATTCAACGAGATCTTTGGCTTCCTTAAGGCCCAAACTCGTGACCGTACGAATTTCCTTAATCACGTTGATCTTCTTGTCGCCTGTACTTGAGAGAATCACCTGGAAAGTGGTCTTCTCTTCGCCTGCGGCCGCTCCTGCACCAGCGCCTGCTTGGGCTGCACCAGGAACAGCTGCAACCGCGACAGCGGCTTGAGCCGAAACGCCGAACTTCTCTTCCAAAGCTTTCACCAGCTGTGCCAGCTCGAGTACCGTAAGCTGTTCAATGGACTCCATAATTTTCTGGAGCTTGCTAGGCACATCAGATGATTTCTTTGCCTGTGGTTTTTCTTGTGTTTCTTCTTTCATGGTTTCCTCTATCACTGCTTTTGTTGTCATTTAAAATTCCTCCTTAAGAACTTATGTTCACTTTCGTTTTTTGAATCTGATCTAGAACAACTGCTAATGATCGAACTAATTGACCCAATATATTGACAAAACCGCCGATGGGTGCACTGAAACTTCCTAATAAGGATGCGATCAGAACTTCTCGTGAAGGGAGATTGGCCAATGATTTCAAAAATTGTGCTGGAACAACTCTGCCTTCAAGATACGCACCGTCTAAAGTAAAATTCTCGCGACCTTTTGCAAATTCAACGAGCACTTTGGAAACAAGCTGCGGCTCTTTCTCGGCCACGGTCAGAAGAATAGACCCTTTGATAATTCCATCGACTTCATCAACACCAAGTTTTTTAAAAGCGCGGCGCGTCAACGTGTTTTTCACCACAAGGGTGCGGTCTGAAACTTTCTCAAGTTTTCTCCTGAGCTCTACAAAATCAGGCGCAGAAAGACCTTGATGGCGCGTAAAGAAAACATAGTTCTTTGATTCAAGCGTCTTCACCAACTCATCCAACATCAACTCTTTTGCAACCGAAGGCATCACTTGCTCCTATTCCTCCGCTACACTCATGGTCGTAGCCCGAAGCTTGATTCCAGGACCTTGGGTCGTGGCAATCGTTACACGCTTCAAGTAATCTCCTTTTGCGGCTATTGGCTTCGCATCAATAATGGCTTTAATGACGGTTTTGGCATTCGCCAAGATAGCGTCCTCTGAAAATGATTTTTTGCCGCAGGTCACATGAAGGCCGCCCGTTTTATCCGTCTTAAATTCCACGCGACCGCCCTTAATTTCCTTTACTGCTTTTCCCACATCAGGGGTGACTGTCCCTGTTTTCGGCGTTGGCATTAAGCCGCGCGGACCTAACACTTTCCCAAGCTTACTGATTTCACGCATCATATCGGGATGGGCTACCACGGCATCAAAATCAAGCCACCCTCCTTCAATTTTTTTCATAAATTCGTCTGCTCCTACGTAATCTGCGCCTGCTTGTTCGGCGGCGCGCTGGGCCTCACCTTTGGCGAAACAAAGCACGCGTACCTTTTTCCCGCTTCCATGTGGAAGGTTCGTCGCTCCGCGAACAGCTTCATTCGGCTGATCAGGATGAACTCCAAGTTGAAAACTGAGCTCCACTGACTCGTCAAATTTGGCAGGTGAAAACTGTTTGAGGATTTTCACTGCTTCTGATAATGAGTAACTTTTTGTCGGCTCATACAATTTGACACATTCCTGATAACGTTTGCTTCGCTTATGCACTATGACACCACTTCAATTCCCATGCTCCGGGCTGTTCCTTCCACAATTCGAACAGCGCTTGTGAGCTTGGTGGTATTTAAATCGGACATCTTGTCACGCGCAATTTGTTCCACATCGGATCGCTTAACGCTTGCGATCTTTGTTCTCCCTGGTTCACCGCTCGCTTTTGCAAGCCCTGCGGCTTTCTTCAACATAGCTGCCACAGGCGGTGATTTTAAGATAAAGGAAAAAGTCTTGTCCTCATAAACGGTAATAACAACGGGAATCACAGTGCCTTGTTTGTCTTTGGTCTTCTCATTAAATTGCTTACAAAACTCCATAATGCTCAGTCCGTGTTGCCCCAAAGCAGGACCGATGGGCGGTGCAGGATTGGCCTGCCCTCCTGGACATTGAAGTTTGATTTTGGTCTTAATTTTTTTGGCCATAACTAAATTTTCTCAACCTGCCAATATTCCAACTCAACAGGGGTGGACCTGCCGAAAATGCTGACCATCACCTTGAGTTTCCCCTTATTGGGATTAATTTCATCGACCGTTCCATTAAAATTGGCGAAAGCACCTTCTTTGACGCGAACACTTTCTCCTTGTTCAAACTCGACTTTCGGTTTGGGTTTGGTGGCTTTCTCTTCCTGCTGTTTCAAAATTCCAGAAACGTCATTGTCCGAAAGAGGAACAGGTTTTCTGCCCGAACCCACGAAACCTGAAACACCCGGCGTGTTTTTAACCAAGTACCAACCTTCATCCGTAAGATCCATCTCAACGAGAAGATAGCCTGGAAAAAACTTACGCTCAGAAATTTTCTTCTTCCCGCCCTTGACTTCGCTTACCTTTTCGGTCGGGATGAGCACTTGATGGATCAAGTGCGTCAGATTTGCGCTCTGCGCTCTTGATTCCAAATTTGCCTTTGCTTTTCGTTCCGCACCCGTCTGAGTGTGGACGACATACCATTTGTACGACATAGTTAAAACGCCATTGCGATGCGCATCAAAATCGAAAGGATGAAATCCACACCAAAAATGAAGGCTGACATGATTAACGTCACGACAATTACGAGCGCCGTTGAGCCCATGAGCTCCTCACGAGTTGGCCAATTCGCTTTCGCCAACTCTTGTTTTGATTCGCTAAAAAAACTGCCTACCTTTCCAAACATTTTTTTGTCCGATCCCAGTTGCCTTGCCAAAAACTGGCAGCCCTGACTTACATTAAAATAGGTTTTTGTCTATTCATCGGAAGTCAGGACAGCCGTTGAGCTTCCGAATTAAAATCCATTCTGACCTATTTTTTGTTGCTCAATGGCAGCCCTGACCCACATCAAATAATCTATGGCAGGCCATTAATCTATGGCAGGCCATGACTTTCATTAAAATTAACTTTTGCCTATTCAAAATAGGTAGTCATGACCAGCACTGATCACTATTAAAGTTTCAATTAGCTATTAATTCGGAAATCAGTGCAGGCCAGGAGGGATTCGAACC